>NZ_CP108791.1:0-53405 GCF_045207585.1 Streptomyces sp. NBC_00887 | reverse complement strand
GGATGGCCGCCGCATCCGCGGAGAGATCGATGGTGAAGGCCACCCGATCGAGTCCGGGGCCGTCGTAGTCCGGCGTCACCGCTGAGGCCGCGAAACCGAGCCGCGTGTGAAATGCCCGCGACGCGACGTTCTCCGGGCTGGTGATGCAGTGCACGTAACGGCGCCCATGGGACTGAGCGAGCGCGAAGAAGGCCCGGTAGAGGGCGCTCCCGATGCCTTGACCATGCAGCGCCGGGTCGACGCCGGCGAAGTGCACATACGCGGTATCAGGCTGTGTCTGCGACAGGAAGCCGACCAGGAAGGCGCCTACCTCTCCACTGTCGTGTTCAACCAGGAAACTGGTGGTGGTGAAATGCTGGAAGTACAGCTGGGGCAGAAGCAACGCCCGTTCCGTCGACCCTGCCGTCCCTTTGAGGCCACCCCACCAACGGTCCAGTACGGCGAGTACCCGGAAATGGTCTTCGTTGGCGAGGTGCCGAGCCGTCAGGCCGGCGGGAAGATCGTCGATCATCTGTTCAGTGTGTCATCCGCCCGACGCGCTGCGCAGACCTGGCTGGAAATGGACATCAACTCACGAACCGCCTTCTGAGGACTCGTGGCGTTGGTTGCGGCGTCGGAATGCTGTTGTGCGACAGAATCGGCTGTGGCGGCTGTGGCGGCTGTGGCGGCGAGCTGCTGAATGGCCGGCCGCAACGACGGATTGCACAGAGCCCTAGGTTGCGAGCCCGTGAGCGACGGGGCAACGGCTGGTTCGTGCACGCGCAGACCGATGAGTTTCCTGGCGAGTTCAGGTCGTCATGAAGACCGCACGTAACACCTACCGGAGGGCATGACGGGCCGACTTGTTGGCGCTGATTCACGAGTGTCGGTTGGCCGAGCATGCTTCATCGAGGATGTGACATGTTGGACAGCGAACCGGAAGCCGTGCTGGGGCCGTTCTCGTCCCCCAACGCGCGAGCGACGTCGTGGGCGTCGGCGTTGGCGGTCCTCGGTGAGGCGGAGGTGTTTTGGCTTTCTACGGTGCGGCCTGACGCAGGCCCTCACGTGACGCCGTTGTTGGCGGTGTGGAGTCTGGGTGGCATGTGCTTCACCACGGGCGGTCAGGAGCGCAAGGCGCGAAACCTTGAACGTAATCCCCGCTGCGTCCTGACGACCGGGACGAATGCCTTGACCGGTGTGGACGTTGTCATCGAGGGTGTCGCAGCCGTGGTGGATGAGCGCTCCGAGCGTGAACAGGCTGTCGCGGACTTCGAGCGGAAGTACGGCGCGCATCTGACCAACCCGGCGGGTTCCTGGTACGGGTTGGGCGACGCCGTCATCGCCGGCGACACCAGGCTGTATCGAGTTGCGCCGACTGTCGGATTCGCTTTCGGCAAGCTGCCGACGTCCAGCCAGACTCGCTACACGTGGCCGAGCCGGTGACAGGGGTGCCCCCACTGCAGCAAAGGGTCCAGAGTGTCCTCGATGAACTCGTCGACACCGGAGCCGAAACCGGCTTGCAGGTTGCCGTTTACCACCACGGGGCTCTTGATGTCGACGCGGTCGCCGGTGTCGCCGACGGCATGACCGGGCGCAAGGTGACTCCGGAGACCCCGTTCTTCAGCTTCTCTGCCGGCAAGGTCATGACCTCGCTGATCGCTCATCTACTCGTCAGTAACGGCGCTGTCGGATACGACACGCCAGTGGTCGACCTGTGGCCGGAGTTCGGTGCCCACGGCAAGGCGACGGTGACTCTTCGACACGTCCTGACCCACTCGGTCGGCGTGCCCGCGATGCCTCGGGGTATCTGCCCTGCCGACCTGACCGACTGGTCACGGGTCTGCACCGCGATCGCCGACGCGGAGCCGCGGTGGCAACCCGGGACCAAGACGGGGTACCACTCGTTCACCTTCGGCTTCCTCGTCGGCGAAGTCGCACGCCGGGCCACGGGCAAACCGATGCGGCAACTCCTGAACGAGTGGATCGCCGTGCCCTTAGGCCTCCAGGGTGACCTGTACTTCGGTGTACCCCGAACCGACTTGCCCCGACTGGCACGACTCGAAGACTCCGCACCGCGTCCCGTCGCCCCATACGACGGCGATGCCATTCTTGCGCCCTGGGAAATGCAACCGACCGCGGCCATGGGCAACAGCCACGACATTTTGCAAGCGGACATCCCGTCGGTCGGCACCTTCACCGCGCGGGGAATCGCTGCCATGCATGCCGCGGTGCTCGACGGTCGGCTCATGGATTCACACCAGCTCGAGGAGGTGACGGCGGTGGCCTTCGAGGGCACCGACCAGGTCTTCGGCAGCCAGGCACGGCTGGGCCTGGGCTATCCACTCGGCCGCATCGGTACTCGGCCGGACGAGGCACCCACCACATTCGGCTGGATCGGTGGTGGCGGCAGCTACGTCTATGCCGACAGCGTCACAGGCACCTCCTTCGCCATGACCAAGACACGTCTCACACCCCACTTCAACACCGCGCAACGACTCGCAGACGTGATCACAGCCGGGGCCGACCCACACGCTTGAGTATCGACACCAGAGGCTGTGCCGTACGGGGCTTGAGGTTATGAGGTGAGGGGCAGATTGTGTAGGCGGGTGGTGCCGAGCACGGCCTGGTAAACGCCGTCGCCTTTGAGGGCGCCAGGCACCCAGGATTTTCCAGTTCTTGAGCCGGGACGCCTTGTGGTTCCATCTGGGCTTGGGCCCTTGCGGTGGATGGTGCGGCTCCGATCGGCTGCCTGCCCGAACCCTGGACTCTCCGCTTACCTGGGGCAGCCGTGAGGGAGTCGGCAATATCGCTGTTCCGGACGCTGCGGATGCGTCCGGAAGGTGGCAGAGGTTCACCATCTGCCCAGGGCAGTTGCTCCTGGAGGTAAGTCGCTGTCGTGTTCGAGTAGTGCAGCCGTAGGATCACGCCATGACTGCCCATGCCCCGCTCACCCGAGAGTCGTTCCGGCGCCTCCATCCGATCGGCGCGCCCCGGCCGGTGTCCCAGTTGCCGGATCGTGTCTGGACTGACGAGGACTGGGACCGGATCCAACGCGGATATCGAGCCCGGGACATGGATGAGAAGTGGAACGTCTTCGTCGAAGGCGATGTCCTTTTCATGCACCGGAGTTGGACCGGTCACGGCGTCTATGAGGCGTCCTTCGCCCCCGTGATCGGTGGGGGCAGGAGGATCACTTCCGTTGTGGTGGAGGCTGATGTGAAGCGCTATCGGAGGACGGGTGACGAGTACGACCGTCTGATGATGGAACTGATCATCAGCGCGATCATCCTTGGAGAGCCCGCCGCCGACCTCCGGGCCGGCCTCGTGGAGTTGACTGCCCGGGCGTCAGAGAGAAGCGATCTTCCCGCGGGCGTGGTGGAGCACAGTGTTCTGGGCTTGCGCTCGGGATCGTAGGCTCCGCAGCCTGGCGAGTGTTCACAGAAACCATGTGTCCTTGTCGACCGTCCACTCGACGTGCTTGGTTGCTGCGCCGGCGGACCGCTGTTCCCCCCGAGTGGGCTCCGGATCTGGGCCAGCCAGGGGCCCCAGGGAAATTTTGCGACCCTGACCAGTTCGACCAGCATCGTTCGATCATGCAGCCTTCGGGTGTCTGCCGGAACCTGTGAAGTTTCGGCACTGCCTGGCGCAGGTTCGCCGTATGCGCTTTGGCGGAGGTCTTGTTCGAGGCCATGGAGATGGATCCCTTTTGCAGCGCGTCGGGTATCAGGTCATTGGAATTGGTCGGGCGGCAGGTCCGCCTACTCGGTAGTCCAGTTCCTTGACTCGATTCGGTAAAGCAGACTGGGCTGCCCGCCCCCATCCAGCCATGTTTTCGCTCGCACTGCCCCGATTTTCTGAGCGCCACACTGCAAGCGAATGTTCCCAGGCGCGATGAGGGAAACCACACTCCCGACAAAACGAAAGGCGTGCCGCAGCATCAGGTACTTGATTTCTCCGTTCCACGCCCCGCCCCAGTGCGATCGGGCCAGGAACGTCCAGCCATCTCGACCTCGTCCCGTTCCTCGTCATAGCCGTGGTATCGAGAGGAACCGATGATCCGCCCGTCCACGACGTCGACCACCGTCAACGCACCATCAGACTCCACCGCTTCCTGGAAAACCTCCTGAAGGGAGCCTCCCGGTGCCTTTCCCTGTCCGGGCGCTGTTCCCAGATCAGCGGATCCGCCGCCGAGGCCCGCATACCTGAGAGCCGTCCTCCCGGAGCGGCCGGACGCCGACCAATTCACCACAGAGGCTCGGCTGAGGAGCAAAGGGCATCTTCTTACTCTACGTCACCAAGGCGCCCGAGCAGGTCATCACCACCGCCAAGTTCGATGTCCAACGGTCATCTGATGGAACCGAAAGCAGCTACTCCGCAGGATTCACGGGCAAAGGATGAACAGTCAGCAGGTGGGCGATGATTTCGGCGTGGCTGCCGCCGAAGTCCGGATAGGCCAGGGTTGACTCGTTCAGTACCCCAGAGTGCCTGCCCGGCCCTTGGGCGACAGATTCACGCACCCGTCGGCGGCGAACGGAGGCCGTGGCGGTGAAGAAGACCGGCCGGCTCTCGATGAACTTCCGCAGCCTGCCGCCGATGCTCTCGTGGGCCTTTCCAATGAAACGCCGCGTTGCAGACCGTCCTGCTGCAACTAGGACTACAGACGCCGGGGCTCCCCGGTACGGGGTGTCGTGACTCTCTCTTGCGAAGGTGGGATGGCGGTGGCAAGGCCCCGGTCCGTGGTGCCGCTGCTCGCGGTCTGCGCGGGCTACTTCATGGTCATCCTGGACGTGACCATCATCAACGTCGCCGTTCCCGTCGTCGGCCGGGAGCTGTCGGCCTCGCTCACCGCAATCCAGTGGATCACCAACGGCTACACGCTGGCTTCCGCCGGCCTGCTGCTCACCGGCGGCGCGCTCGGGGACCGGCTGGGCAACCGCCGGATCTTCTGCACCGGGGTCATGGTGTTCACTGCGGCCTCGGCCGGCTGCGGGCTGGCCCAGCACACCGGAGCCCTGGTCGCCGCCCGGCTGCTGGAGGGAGTCGGCGCGGCACTCATCGTGCCCGGCTCGCTCGCCCTCCTCCAGCAGGCCTACCCCTCGCCCGCCGAGCGCTCCCGCGCCTTCGGACTCTGGGGCTCGATGGCCGGCATCGCCGCCTCCGCAGGCCCTCTCCTCGGCGGACTCCTCGTCACCACCGTCGGCTGGCGATGGGTCTTCTTCATCAATCTGCCCATCGGATGCGCCTGCCTGCTGCTGACCTTGCGCCACGTAGCCCCCTCGTCCCGCCAAACCGGCCGCTCCCTGGACTGGCCGGCCCAAGGCGCGATCTTCGCCACGGTGGCTCTGCTGACCGCCGTCCTGAACGAGGCCGGACGACGCGGCTGGACAGACCCACTGATCCTCACCGGTGCCGGCCTGTGTGTGCTGGCCGCCGCCCTGTTCGTCCTGCGCGAGCACCTGGCCCGCACTCCCGTACTGCCGCTGCGACTGTGGCGCTCCCGTGCACTGAGTGGTGCGGCCGGGATCGGCCTGTTGTTCAACTTCGCCTTCTACGGCATGATCTTCACCGCCAGCCTGTACTTCCAGCAGCATGAGGGTCTGAGCGCACTGCGCACCGGCCTCGCCCTCTTCCCCGCAGTCGCCATGACGATGTTCGCCTCCATCCTGTCCGGGCGCCTCGCACGACGCACCGGACACCGCCCGCTGGTGGTCTCCGGCATGCTGCTGGCAGCTGCGGGCCTGGCCGGCTGGGCAGCCGCCGGGACGGACCCGGGCTATCCGCTGCTCGTCGCACCGATGATGGCGGCCGGATTCGGCACTTCCTTCGCCCTCACCGGCTCGACCACCACGGTCATGACAGCCGCACCCGAAGGCTTCTCCGGTACCGCCTCCGCCCTGTTCAACACCACCCGTCAAGTAGGCAGCGCCGCAGGCGTCGCACTGGGCGGCTCACTGCTCGCCGCGACCGGTGACTTCACAGCGGGGCTGCGAACCAGCATGGTCATCGGCGCGCTCGCTTATCTGGCAGCCGCCGCCCTCGCGCTCTCCTGCATCCCGTCGCAGGAGACCCACCACACCACCGGCTGAAGTACCGCCGACCAGTCACCGACGCGACAGCAAGCCAACCCACTCGGAGTTCCCGGTCACTCAACGTGAACACCTCCAAAGACATTCCTAGGCCGCCTTGCCGAAGCCGATGTCGCCGCTACAACCGCCCTGGCACAGTGAGCCTTTCCAACCTCATACCTGTACTGCTCATCGGCCTGCTGGCGACTGAACCGATCTGTAGCGGGGTCGTGACCAGCAGATCCGCAGTCTGTCTCGGCGGCCCAGTCGCTTCGCCGAGCATGGTCAGCGGCTGACAGCCGGGTTAGCAAGGGCTTAGCCCTCCGGCAGCTCCCATGAGGCGAACCAGTGGGGGAACGGTCCGGCGGAGGGCGGGAAGGCGAACGGCGGGGTGCGGTCGGTGAGCAGGCGCAGCACGAACTCGCCGGTGCCGCAGTCGAAGCGCTGCCACTCACCGTCCAGGTACTGCACCAGAACCGGCCAGTCGTCGGGATCGGCCGGTCCGGTCAGCCAGTGGAAGGTCAGCTCCTGCTCGGAGGTCCCCCATATGAGTACGCCGCCGGGCGCGGGGTGGACCGGGTATGGCCGGTACAGGTGGGCGTACCGCGCCATGTCCTGGCCCCAGGAGACTAGATCCGTGCCCAGCGCACCCGGCACCAGCAGGTCCAGGTACTCGTCGAAGCTGCCCGCGCCGAAGGCGTCGACGATGTTTTTGTAGTCACCGGGCAGCGCGGTGCCCAGCGCTGCCTCCGTCGCGGCCCAGTCGACGCCGCACCGATCGGGCTCCGTCCGCCCGGTGGCCTCCCGCAGCAACGCCACCCACCCGACCCCGGGCGGGCGGGTGAACGCGCGCCGGGCGAGGATCACGACGCGGCGCGGGCCATCGGCTGTGGCCGTCACGCCGTATCCGAACCAGTGCTCGGCCAGCACCCACCCGCGCAGCTCCAGCAGCCCGCCCTCCCCGCCGATGGGGAGCCCACCCTCCCCGCCCACCGGCGGACCGTCGGGCACCCCTGCCGCCCTACCCCCGACGACCCACGCACGTACCGGCAGACCCGCCCCGTCAACCACCTCCGCAGCGACGCGCTCCAGCTCGGCCAGATCCTCCGCGTCACTGGGCACACAGACATGCCCTGCCCCATGAATGGGCAGCGGGCAGTGCAATTCGGGCGCGCGCCAGGCGTCGTTCAGACGGGCGCGCAGAGCTGAGGCGTCCACGCGGCGAAGTGAACAGCACGGCACTGACATTGAGCCTTTTCAACCTGCATCAGCAGTACGCCGTTGGGCTGACAACAGGATGAAGCCCCTGGTAGGTGGGTTCTCAACCAAGATCACCAGTCTGTCAGGAGCTTACGCGTGCTTGTCTACCCGTCCGGTATCGACCTGTCCAGCCGCACTCTGCAGCACCTATCCGCCTCCTCGCAGGCCACCGTCTACGGATCGGCTCCCGCTGGCGTCGCCTGACCTGTGGCCGGCAGGCCGTGCTCGTCCTGGCCCACCTGCGCTGCGGCGACACCTACGCGCGCCTCGCAGCGGGCTTCCGCATCGGGATCGCCACGGCCTACCGCTACATACGCGAGGCCGTCGACCTCCTGGCCGCTCGGGCGCCCACGCTGGAACAGGCCATGGAGACCGTGCGGAAGAAGGCGTACGTGATCCTCGACGGCACCGTACTGCCGATCGACCGCATCGCCGCCGACCGCCCGTACTACTCGGGGAAGAAGAAGCACCACGGGATGAACGTGCAGGTCCTCGCGGATCCAGCCGGCCGTCTGATCTGGGCCTCGGACGCGCTACCCGGGGCCGTGCACGATCTGACCGCGGCCCGGACCCACGGCATTCCCGCCGCCCTCGCCGCCGACGCCACCAAGTGCTGGGCCGACAAGGCGTACCAGGGCGCAGATCCTGCGGTCCGCGTCCCGTTCCAAGGCAAGAATCTGCACGGCTGGCGCCAGCGTCACAACCGCGATCACGCCAAGATCCGCGGCCTCGGCGAACGTGCCATGGCCACCCTCAAATGCTGGCGTCTCCTGTGGAAGCTCCGCTGCAGCACCACCCGGATCACTGCCATCGTCCGAGCCGTAGTCGCCCTTGAACTCGCCGCCTGATCAAGACGAAAATGGCTCAGTGGCTCGCCAGGCCCCCCGGCACCACCTCGGCGACCCTGCAGGACGGAACAACGTGAACCCCGGACGTACGGCGCGCCCCAGCCAGCATCGTCCCGCTCGGACGCCTCCAGTGAGCTTCGGTTGACCGTCACCGATCACCGATCACTGGGCCCACAACGTCAACTCGTCGAGCGCAGCTGGTCCAGTTCGCTGCCGATCGCCTCCCGCAGCACGTCATGACGGGGACCGAGCCTGAACACCTGGTCAGTTCACCGTTCACGCGGATAGAGCCACACAGGCTTTCCCACCACATCGGCCGGCTCCCACTCGTACCGCGGCCAGACATACGCATGCAAGAACGGATCCGTATTCCCCAGGATCTCCAGGTTAATCCGCCGGAAAGTCGGGTCCAGCCGCCGACAGGCACGCTCGACCGCTTCACCGAGCTGGTCCATGTCAGACAGGAACGACAGCCGCTTCGACTTCCGCAGGTCCGACAGCCGCTGTACATCTGGTTCGTCCACGAGCAGAACCGAGTATCCCGGCAGGAACTGAACATCCCCGATCACCGCGAACCCCGACGTCAACCGCCGCAATACGGTCGGGTTCTCACCCCTGAGCGCAGTCCCGACCCGATCCACCCGCCAGTCACCAGTCATGGCCAAAACCTATATAGCGGTGATCAAGGATCGCTCTTCGCTTCCCCATCCTCCCCACGCAGTTCGCTCATCCAGGTCGCCGGGAGCCGCCGAGCGAGCGCAGGGCCTTGTCACACGTCGGACACCGAAACCTACTGACGCCCGCCGGGTAAGACGACTGACCGGGACGAGAGGGAGAGTACGAGTGCCGCTCCATCCCCTCCGTGGACATACCGCAGAACGTCTTGCCACCGGGGTCCCCAGGGACGTCAGGATCAGCCGGGGCGGCATGCACGGCCTCCGCACGCGTCACCGCTTCCCCGGGCCCGAAATCGTCACCCAGCGCCTTTCGCAGCTCTGTGAAAACGGTGATCTTCATGCATCCACTGTCCGGCCGTCCTGCAGAACCCGCACGGCGAGCGCCTGGTGCCGGCGTGAGCGGGTGCGTGAGCGGGTGCGGGTGCGGCGCGGAGTCGGGCCTACGGTTGCGAGAGACTGGTGAGGGGACCGGGTAGCGACACGCCGTGGTGAGTCTTGGGCTCTCACCACGGCAGGCATCGAGTGGCTGGTGGCCTGTTGCTTCCGGAGCGGTGGGGGTCGTCCCGGAAGCCACAGAGGGCTGGCGCCGTCCAGCGGCTGGGCTGGCTGAGGTAGCAACCGTCCTCATCTTCCCGCCCGGCGGAGTGCCAGTGGTGCAGACGCGCGAAAGGCCGATGCGCACATCACCGCACCGGCCCCGGCGAAACTGCTACCCGCCACGGCGTGGCCAAAGTTCCGCATGACCGTGTCGGGTTGGTCAGGCTCCATGCGCGACCACCGGAGTGTCAGATTCGACTCCGCCATCGTCATCCGATGACCGTCGTTTGCTCTCATCCTGGCTTCGACAAGCGCTCCCGGGTGCACCTGATCACCCCCGCACCGTGCGCTTCCGCTGCTGGCAGCGCGACGGAACGCGGGCATGGGTGCTGACCGCGCTACAAGTCCTCGCGGAAACACCCGAGATCCGTTGGGGGCGGTCCGTAGCGGTCTCCGGGGCACGAGAGGGAGCAGCGGTACGCGGAACGGTGGCATGGCCCATTCCATTCTGGAGCCGACGCAGAGTCCGTGCTGCACCCATGGGGCCGACTCGAGCTGCCTGGGCGGGACCGAACGACACGGCAGCCCATGACGTGTACGCAGTTGAGGGCCGGCTGCGTCTGGGGCGAGGGCCTTGTCCCTCCGCGAGTCGGCGGGGATCATGATCGCGTGCACCACCGAGAGGAACTCCACGAACTGCTCCTATGCGCCGGACTCACGGTCGTCGAGGACGTGCGCCCGGGCAGCCTGTTCCCGCCGGAGGCCGGCTGGCGGATCGCGCGGGGGATCCCGGCGCCGGACGGTGCGGCCCGGGAAGCGCTCGACGCCGCGTGGTGGTGCCGCCTTGCAGATGCCGACGGTGAGTTCCTGGTGGCCGTCCTCGGACATCGGATCGGCGGCAACGACTCCTGGTGGACCCGGGTCCGCTACGCCGACGGCGGTGTGCCGGGGCTGACCGGCGACCCTGGGTTCGTGGCGCTCTCCCCCGACGGGCAGGTGCTGCTGTCGGAGGTGCCCAGCGTGGAAGGGCCTCGGGTGACGGCCCTTGACCGACTGCCGGAGCGGCTGGATGAGGCTGCCGCTGCTGCCGGGAGCGAGACGGAGGCCGAGCGCGCCGAGGTGTGGGCTGCGGTGCCCGGCCGGCCGGCATGGCCTTTGCACTGGGCGGAGGGGATCGGGTTCAACCCGGCCGCGCCGGACGAGCTGCTGATCCGGCTGCTGGATGTGGAGGTCGGCTTCCTGCACGGTTGCGACCGGCCTGCCGTACTCGACGCCGCCGTGTCGCATACTGATCCCCGGGTGCGCTCGAGGCCCGCGGACACCTTCCGGCCCAAGCTCACGTCCGACCAATGGGTACGCCTGATCCGCGCCGAGCCGTCGCCGGGCCGGCGCGTGCCCTGGGCCGAGAATGCCTGCGCCTGGGGCGTCGAACTTCCCGGTGACCTGTACGACGACCTCCTCGCCGGCCCGGCCCGCGCTCAGGCCGCCGAACTCCCAGGGCTCCCCGCACACCACCTCCCCGGCCTCGCGGCCGACGCCGATCCCCGGGTGCGGGCAACTGCCTGCGCCCGATGGGAAGACCTTGCCGCGCCGCTGCGAGCGCGACTGCTGGCAGACACCGATGGCGCGGTGCGTACGGCGGCTCTGCTCGCCCACCACACCCGTGTCCCCATGCCTCGCGAGGTCTTTGCCGCGCTGCCCGCGCCACGGCGGGCACTTGATCAGTGCCGTCTCTCGCCCGTGCTGGAGGCGGAGCTGGTCCGGGACGGGGATGCGGAGGTACGCCGAGCGCTGGCCGCCAACCCGCGGCTCAGTGCACACAGCGTCGCCGTCCTGGCGGAGGATCCATGCGACGACATCCGCTCGGCCGTGGCACTGCGGCCCGACCTCGACGAGGAGAAGCGTGCCGCAGTGCGCTACGACTTCGACGTGACGCCGATGTCGCGCACTCTGCCCTGGGTCGAGGGCCTGCACGGTGACGCCGACGCGATGCGTCGCCTCGCCGTATCGTCCCATCCGCTCATCCGCCGAGCGTGGCCCGTGCCCGGCATCTTCCACCGGACGTCGTGGAGCGTCTGGCGCGGGACGAGGACCGCACGGTCCGCCTCTTCCTGGCCGAATCGTGCGAGGACGCGTCGGCCGAGATGCTGCTGGAGGTCTGGCGCTGGTGGGACGGAAGCTTCACTCACCCCGACCGCCCCCGCAGCCACCCCAACTTTTCTCGTACGGGCCTGCTGCGCTACGTCGGCGACCCCTGTGGGCGGATGCGCCGCCTGGCCCTGGACGATCCGGAGTCCATGCCTGCCGACGTCGCAAGTTTCGCCCGCGACCCAGAAGCCGAGGTGCGCCGCCGAGCAGCCGAGGACCCCCGGCTGTCACCGGCCGACGCGGTGCGGCTGCTGAACGACCCGTCGGCTGAGGTCCGCGGGACCGCTATGCGCAATCCAGGGCTTCCGGCCCGCGTCCTTGCCGCGCTGCTGCACGACCGCGACACGGCATGCGCGGCGGTCATGAACCCGGGGATCCCGGTCTCTGCCCTGTACCGCATCCTGGCCGAGGCGGCGGAAGCAGTGGCAGCCCGGCGCTGAACGCCGCCGCCTTCATTGCAGAGCGAAGCAACATTCGTTCTGCGATGCCAAAGCCGGTGCCTGGGGCAAAGCCGTTCAGCCTCACCGACGAACCCCTGTGGCCCAGCTGTAGCGGCAGTCGTCCGCTGACTTTGCCGTCAGTGTTGCCATCAAACTCCGTAGGGCCCTTATCGACAGCGATGGCTCAGCGAATTGAATCACAGCGAACCACTTGATACTGGAGGCGCCGGAGGAACGAGCTTCATTTGTCCGTCGTGCAGCTTGATATCGCCAGAAATCGCAGATTGCAGTGCCTTCGAGCCTACCCGATACTTGGCCTGGAGAATATGATCACCCGCGCAGGGGCCCAGTCGGCACAATTTGTTGCCGGTGAGGCGGAAAAAATATCCCAGATGTCGCCGATGAACGCGTTCATCTCTGGTGCAGTGGCACCATCCATGGTCGCCGCCCAGCGGCCGGCCTCGAGGCGGTCACCCTCCCTGACTCGACTACGAATCCACTGAACTACCGGGCCGGCTTGAGGGCCCCGAACCGACCCGTTACTACGTACTTCAACGGGCAGGATTGGATAGATCACAGGATTCCAAATCGAGGCAATCGTCCCAGTCTTAGTTAGAGAATCGCGTACAGGCGGAGAATCTGGGGAGTCCCAGGCGACAGAGCCGTCGAGGACCTGGATCTCTGGGTGACTGCGACGCAGAGCCGTGAGGAGCTCTTCCTCGTCTTGAGGCAGGAGGAGGATGGGGGACTGCCTACTTCGAGCCGCAAAGTTTTCCGCAGATAGAGGGCCGCCGAGCAAAATTGTCCATGCCGCAATTGAGGAATGCCAGTTCCCGGAAGTGTCCCACAGGCCTGAGCCGTTGCATCGCCCTCCACCAGGTCGCGGCCGAGGGGCATTCCGTCGGCTGGAGGCCACAATTGTTGTACAGCGTGACAGAGGAGCTTTTGCCGGGAACCAAGGCGTATTCGGCAGTCAGGCTCGAGAGTTCGGCTAGTTCGTCGCCTCTCAATCAGCAGGATCCCTATTTGCTCTTGACGGTCTGCTCGTCGGATGCCGGTCTACGAAACCGGATCCTCACCAGGCAAGACCTGGGCCACGGAAAAAGGGCGCGGCTGACCCGCTGCGCCCCGCCCCGGCGGTGGGGGAGTGGCACCCTTGCGGTATTCAGGGAGCCCGTGAGGGCTCAAGGCGACGTGGGGTGCTTTGCGGAGCCGGATGAACGGTCTGGAGCGGTCCGGGTGTGGGCGGCGGCTGCTGATGAGGAGGTGAGGACGAGGAAACTGCTGAACGCGTAGAGCATGGCTGGGCCGGCGCTGAAGATGCGGAGTTGGCTTTTCAGCGCTTCGTAGTACTCGGGTTCGGTGAGTTTCACTCTGGTGCTGTGCTGAGGGTGCGCGGTCTTGTCCCAGTGGGTGTAGTAGTAGCCCGCCGCGTCTGCTTGCGCATCCTTGGCCGTGCTTGCACCGGTTGCGAAGCCAAGTGCGGCAAGGATGATGATCGACACGTAGGTGATCTTGAGGGCGAGTGGCACTACCAGGACATACCGAATGAGCTGAATGCCGTTGTTCCAGCCCATCAGCTGCGCACTGGATCCGCTGATGTGGGCCCGGACGAGCGCGACGATGAAGACCGGGAACAACGCGACGAACAAGCCCACTACGAGCCACCTCGGCGCGGTGTAGTCGCCGGGCAGCCAGGTCGAGGCCATACACAACAGAGCGAACCCGCAGAGGACCAACGCCAGCCCGAAATGAACCCTGTAGCTGCCTCGCAGCTCCCCCATGCCGGTTTCCTCCCGCAGCTCCTGAATCGGTGCACCATAGCCTGGAGCGTCTCCAGGTCGAAGTTGGCCAAGCAGGTGACCTCTGGCTCGCGGATCTCCAGCCGGTCAATGCCCGAGTCCTGCGCGAAGGCGGCGATCGCCTCCAAGTAAGCCACTTCGACCGGCCCATGGTCGCTCACCGTGTTGTCGGCACCGCTGTAGCGGCCGTGCTCGTCGCGGTCGACGGGGTTGTATCTGGTCATTCGGTGGGCGAAGGACGGCGACACGCTGCTCCCGGCGCTGCCGGTGTACTGGCGCTGACGCCGACGGTGTGCGTGCCCTCCTTCACGTCCCCGGTCTCGTCGATCACCAGCACTGCACGCTCGTCGTGCAGATGCTCCAGGACGTACTCACGCACGTCATCACGCACGGCGTCGGCATCCATCGGGACCGGCCGAGCAGGTGCTGCATGCCGTCCGGAGTGACCTCTCCGGCCCACTCGGTGATGCTCCAGCAGTTTTTGCGTGGCAGGTCCGACAGCAGCCCCAGCACCAGGTCCCCCACCCGACGCCGGTGTTCAACCCGGGTGAACCGGCCGGCTATCCGACTCATCAGGCCCTCGAACCCTTCCTGCCAGCAGGCAGGGGCAACGCTGTGACCTGCGGCCACCGCAAGATCGTTAGTCTTCACACACCGATGATCAGCGGTGGCCGGAGTCTTCCCGTAGCCAACCCACGAGCAAGATCAAGGTCTATGGCTGGAGGCCGCGCTGGTACCAAGTGCCTGACTTGCCGCCGAGATCGGCCGGGGTGGCAGGGCCAACCGGAACGAACCCGGCCTTGGCCAAGACTTTCTGGGACGCGGCATTGTCGTGGGAGGTGGCGGCCCGCAGTGTGCGCAGGCCATGCCTCGCGGTCGCCATCCCGCACAGCTCCCGGACGGTCGCGGTCGCCACGCCGCGGCCGGCGACCCGCTCCGCAACCCGGTAGCCGAGTCTGGCAATGCCGTCCTCCAGGTCGTACAGGTTGAACCTGCCGAGTAGCGAGCCGTCCTCGGCGACGAGCACGTAGAAGGCGCAGATGCCGGCCTCCTGCTCGGCCAGCGAGGCGTTGTACCGGTCGGTGAACTGGTCGAAGAACTCGTCGCCGCGGTCGGGGACCGAGGCAGCGAAGTAGGAGCGGTTCGCCAACTCGAAGGCCAGGACCGCCGGGGCGTGGCCGGTATGCAGCCGCTTCAGATCGGGCATCGGCCGACTGTACCCAGATCATGCGCTGAGGCCACCTGAGGTTCCGCCAGCGGCAGACAGCCCCAAGACAAGGGCACCTAGAGATCTACGGCTGGACTACTAAACAGCATCCTCATGTCTCAAGGGGGCGACGACAGGTGCAGCCCGCGCCAACCGCTGGCGTCGCCTTCACCAGGAGGCAGGCCGCTTGCGGATCACCCTGAACCGGCGATAGCGCCACACCCGTTGCGCTTGTTGGAGCCGCCCGTAGTCCCACTGAGCTGCGGAGAGCCGTTCCGGCCCGCCTCGCGCCACAGTCGTTCACCTGGATACTTTGGGGTATTCGCACGTCGGCGCATGGGGATGGCACCTGTGCTCGAGTCTCGGTGTGAGCGAGCGCAGTAGATGGCCCGTCTGGCCAAGTACACGCTCACTTTTGCGCGAAGGGGGAGGCCGGGTACTCGCCCGTGGTCTGAAGGGCTCAGATGCGGTACGTGCCTGCGGGTACACCTTCGACAACCCCGTACGGGGTCAGGGCGATGACGCCGACACCACGCGAGACGGTCTGCGGGCCGATGCTGAGAGGGCTGCCCCCAAGATGTTTGGCGATCTCGGGTGCGAGATCGAACGCAGCCCGTTTCCATTCGTCCGCATCGTCCTCGGATTCCAGCGCGGGGTCCCCTATGGGCTGGAGGCCGAGTTCCTCTCGGCGAGTCCGCTCGAACGGCAGGGGATCGCCCAGGGTCAGCAGTTCATCCTCGCCTTCGCCGGTCTCGCAGTAGCGTCGGATCACCTTGCCGTGTTCGGTGACGAGCCAAGCGGAGCCGTCGCCCTGAGCGCCGTAGTAGTACGCCTCGGCGCGTCCGTAGCGTGAGCTGAGCAGAGTGCAGAGCCTCAGGACGTCCTCCTCCCGCTCTGCGTCGCAGGGGTCGCACCACGCGCCGAGCACGAAGGTCCAGCCGTCGAGTTCAGGGGTGACGAAGACCCTGGTGAAGCCGTCGTGACCACCCGGACCGGCGTCGTGGCCGTCAGAGTCCACGATGTCGTTGCCGAGCGCGAAGGTCACCGGTCTCGGATCCGTCAGTCCCAGGGTGGTGATGATCCCGGCCTGATCCCCGCTCGGAACCGCGATCCAGTGATTCCAACATGCCCACAACGCCGTCGGCCGGTCATTCGCGAGTTTCACGCGGATAAGCCGCTCGATTGCCGCCACGTCCTGTGCAGGCAGCACGGTCTCACCGCCCAGCGCCGCGAGGACGGACAGCGCCCCTGCACGCTGCCGGCCGGGGCCCGCCCGTCGGACCTGCTGGAGGAGAGGAACAAGGCTTGCCTTGATCTCCTGGCCACGGATCATCAAGGTGTCCTGCGCCTCTTGGGCGACCTCAGGATCGGTATCGCCGAGCAGCGGCAACAGAGCGGGAACGGTCGACAGGCCGGCCCCGTCGCAGAGCCGGATCCCGAGCACCGACTGGCGGCGGACAAACGGCGAGGGATGCGCCATCGCGGTGGCGTACTGATCGAGGAACCCCGCGCCCAATCGTGTGTACACGAGGCCGACCTTGTCTCGCACCTCCACAGTAGGCGCGTCGAGGAGTCCTTGGACCAGGTGGTCGAACGCCGCGCCCCCGATGCGCTGCAGCACGGGAGCGGCCTCCCGCCATTCCACGGGCGACGATTCATCCGCCAGCTCACGCACAATGGCCTTCGCCGCCGCCTCCCCGCCCCTGGCCAATACTTCCGCCGCTGCAACGCGCCGGTCCGGGCAAGCCAAGTCCCTCACCAAGCCGACATTCATCAAGCCCTCCCAGTGTTCTTCCGCCCGATTACGGCATGGTCGCGCATGGGTACGACAACGCCACCGCCGCGCGGCGTCACCCACATGTTTCACCACGTTCGGAGCGCCCCGGCCCCGGCTCCGTACGGTCGCGCTGCACCTTGCGGTGGGCCCGGCTCGACAGATGGCGGGGCCTCCCCGCCGTGAGGCATGGAGCAATGCGTGCGCAGGTCAAGCAGAACGCTCCGACCGGCCAACCATCGCGCTCGGACGTTCCGTCCGATGGCTGTTTGGCGGTCGCCGTTCTTGAGGTGGATTATCCGGGTGAGCGGGATCCGTATGTGGAGGGGCGGGGGCTGCTTCTGGTGCCTGCGCTCTTTTGCCGGCGGTGGCCTATTGCTTTGGTTGATGTGTCTTTGCGGCCGGTGCTTTGGTCCGGGCCCGCCTCGCCCGTGCCGTGCGGACGGCCCCGGTACCGGCTTCGGTCCGGCCGGGTGCCGGCTCGTCTCGTCTCGCCCGTGCTGTGCGGGCCGCTTCGCCTCGTATCGCTTCCTGCCCGGGGGGGGGGCTTCTCTGAGTGCTGTGGTCGGGTGGCTCTGTGCGTGGTGTGTGGGTGAGTTCGGCATGGACGCGGCACAACCATCCGGACGGCTCGTGGGTCACATCAAGTGTGAGCAAACCGCTCTCCGAGGCACAAGGGGGAAATATGAGAATGACGCGCAGTATCGCAGCTGCTGGGGCTTTGACTGCTCTGGCGGTGGGTGCTACGACCGCGCTCGGTACGACTGCCTTCGCCGCACCGAATGTCACGCCGCGGACTGTGTGCGGCAGCGCCTACAAGACCGTCAACTCGGTTCCCGTGGGCTCGCTGGGCACCGTGTACCTGACGTACAACTCCACGAACGGCAAGAACTGCGTCGCGACGATCCGCAACAACCCCGGCGCCGTGAAGAACATGTCGACGTACATCTACGTCCCCGCGACCGATGAGTGGGCCGGCGACTACGGGGACTTCACCTCGTACGCCGGACCGGCCTACGTCTACGGCAGGGGCTACTGCGTCAGCTGGGGCGGCAACATCGACAACATCTACGTGTCGGTGGAGAACTCCAACTGTGCCGCCCTGAGGGAGCGCCGGGTCACCGAAGTCCGCTGACCCGTCACTGCACCGCGCTGTGAATCCCCGCGCCACCGCCACCCGCAGTCCGGCCCCGGCGAACACCGCGGCTGACGGCTGGTCGGCTGACGGCTGTCAGGCCGGCAGGTGTGAGCCGGAGGCGGCGGTGCGGGACTTCGCAGTGTGCCGGGCCGCCGCCCGCCGATACCGGCCCGGCAGTACCCCGGGAGGTGCCGCAGTCAGGGCCGCCCCACGGCCCACAGCCGCCCCCCGCCCCACCCCGTTGCGGTTCTCGGTATGCCGCTGCGCCGGAGTGAGCTCGAACCTGATGTGTCATCACACGCGGATCTGACTGCGCGGCCATCGTGTCGTCCCCGGATCCGAACAAGACCAAGGACCGATCCACGCGTCCCTCCTGAAGGCCGGCCTCGGCCCAAGGTGACGTTGCGTCACCTGGGACCGACTCTGTTGATCTCCCTTTTCGCGGAATGTCCACCGGAGCCGCGCCATCCCGCCCCTGCGCACGGGGCGCCTCCGACCCTCTGCGCCCAACTCCCTGAGCCCTTCTGCGTACGGGTCTCTGTGCTGGATTCCTCTGCCACCGAAAGGTTCGACGCCGAACACGGCGTCGCCGCCACCGGCGCAGGCGCCGCCCCGCACCTCTGCGCAGGCGCTGCTCCGCTCCTCCGCGCACGGGGCGGGTCCGCCCCCTGCGCACGGGTCTCGGCACCCGCCCCGTGTGCCCGGCCTTTTGTGCTCGGCGCTGTCGGCTGACTGTCGGGCGGCCGCCCCGTGACCAGGGTGGTCTGCCGCTTGTCACCGGGAGTACCGTCGCTTGGCCCGGTTGCGGAATGGCCTCCCGGCGGGGATTGGTTTCGTGGGTGGGGGCTGGTTTCCCGGGTGGGCCGCGTTTTAGATGTGGAGGGTGGGCCGGTAGAGGAGTTCTTGGATGTTGCTGTCGAGTGTCCGGTGTTCGGTCAGTTCGAGGTCGAAGTCGGCGCCGTCTTTGAAGACGGGGTCGAGCCCGGTTCGACCGGTGATCACTGGGAAGAGTGTCACCTGGACATGGTCGACCAGGCCGGCGGCCATCAGGGCCCGATTCATCGACAGGCTGCCGTGGGAGCGCAGCGGCACCTTCGATTCTTCCTTCAGCCGGGCGACGATATCGACTGCGTCGCCGCTGACCACGTTCCCGTCCGGCCAGTCGAGGGGCCCGTCCAGTGTGGTCGATACCACCGTCGCGGGCAGGCTTCTCATCCGTGTGACCCATGGGTCACGCACTTCGGACTCCTCGGTGCTGGAGGCGAGCATCCGTGTGAACAGCCGGTAGGTGTTCGCTCCGAACACCATCCGCTGCTCCTGGGCGTACAGGGCGAGGCGGTGAGCCAGGAGTTCGGGGCCCTGCTTGCCCCAGTAGCCGGTCCAGTTGCCGCCGGCAGCGCCGAAGCCGTCGAGGCTGGAGAAGACGTCGAACGTATAGGTAGCGGTCATCACGTTCTCCTGGAGTGTGGTTGGTGGCGTTCTGGCGGTACGGGCCGGCAGTCACGGCGGGGCCCGCCGCTTGCGGACTCCCGGTGCCCGGGCGCCCCGGATACGCCCCCTCAGGGCTCCGCCACGGGCCGGGGGCGGGCCGGGTGACCGGTCCCGTTGCGGGCGGGAAGGAGCAGGCGGCACGCCTGTCCACCGGCATGACCTCGTGCGGTCTGCGGCACCGGTGCCTGAGCTGTGCGGGGCTGGGCAGTCAGCCCGTGGAGCCCTCTCCTGCTGGTGGCGGGACTCCTGTGATGATGTCCCGGCCGCAGGCGGGCAACGGCCCGGCGCACCGGGTTCGTGCCCGGACCACCCGACCGGTCGGCAGGGGGGTCGCGCGGGTGGAGGGACGGCACTGGGAAGCCCTGTCCTGCGGCATCGGGCGGCGGGGGTTCGGAGTACTTGTTCTGCCTTCCGTTTCCTGGGCAGGAGCGACGCGGCAGACCCACGATGACCATGGCCCGAGTTGTACAGGTCCAAGGGAGCCACGAGGTGCGCAGGAGGCCCGTGGGGTGCACGCGCGCGGACCGGGGGCGGATCGTAGCGACAGGATTCCGCTCTCTCTCTGGACCGACAAAAGATTCGACGTGACCAGCGTCTTGCCAGCCGACTACGCGAACTGCCGGACGAACAACTGCCCGCTTGGGGGGAGTTCGCAGAAGATCTTCTCGCGCAGCCAGGCGCGCATCGCGGCCTTGTCGTTGGCGAGGTTCACGGTGTGCGGGCTGTGTGCGGGCAGTCCCAGGGTTCCGGCGATCGCCGCGTAGGGGAACTGGTCCGACTCGCCGAACGAGCCGATGCGGGTGAACGGGTCGACCTTGTGCCCGGCCATGGCCAGGTCGCCATTCCTGCTCGGGGCCTCCTTGCGCAGGCAGATGACCCGGGCGTTCTCACCGGGCTTGCGGATCCGGCCGATGGAGGTGCTGTCGCAGATGACCGTGGTCCGGGTCCCGGGCCTGGCGCGGCGCAGGCGGGGGGAAAATCGCGGCCTGGGCCGACGACGAGAATGTGCTCGGACATGGTCTGTCTCCTGGGTGACTGGTGTGAAGTGGTGGCCAGGCCTGTGTGGGAGCCGCGTGGCGGCCGGGAACGAGGGCGCCGGGCGGTCGGGTGTTCCAGGGCCGGGAAGATCCGTCCATGGCCGGGCCCGGGAGTCGGACATGTGCTGTCCGGCGTGAAGGACTGAAATTGAGTCCTCGGGACTGCCGGCTCAGGGGCGACGTCCGGATGCTGCCGGGTTTCAGTCTCGCGAGCCGAAAGCACTCGGCGGCGCGGCGTCAGCCGGTTTTGTGGCGGGAGCCGCCCTCGATGTGGATCGTCTCGCCGGAGATGAAACCCGCACGCAGGAGCCACATCACCGTCTCGACGACGTCGTCGCTCTCGCCGTGGCGTGCGACGAAGGTCTTGGCCGCGCTCTTGCTCAACAGGTCGGCCTTCTTGTCACCGAGGCGATCCCATGCGCCCGAGTCCACGACACCGGGCGAGAGGGCATTGACCCGTACCGGCGCGAGATCCGCGGCCAGGTGACGCGCGGCGTACTCGACCGCACCGTTGGTGACCCCCTTGACGAGTGATCCCGGCCCGGGGCGCCAGCCGACGACACCGGAGAACAGCACCATCGACCCGGTCGGGCGCAGGACCGGCGCGAAGTGCTTGGCCACCAGCATCGGGCCGACCACCTTCGCCGTGAACGCAGCCAGTAGCTTGTCCCGGTCCAGCTCGGTCGCGCGAACATCGTGCGGCGCCGAACCGGTCGTCACGATGTGGTCGATCCCGTCCTTCAGCCGTTGCGCCGCGGCCGCGAGCGTCGCCTCGTCCTGCAGATCGACCCGCACCGCCATGGCGCCGATCTCGCCCGCCACCACCTCGGCCGCAGCCAGATCGCGGGCACCGACGACCACGTCGTACCCGTCCTTCACCGCACGCCTCGCCACGGCCGCGCCGAGCGCCCGTGCACCGCCGATGACCAGGATCCGTTCCATGTTTCCCACTCCCTCTCGTACGATCGGGTACAACGGTATGGATTTGATACCGGTATCTTCAACGAAACTGGGAGCAGCGATGGGGACGGCGTACAACGTGATGGCAGCGACCTGCCCGAGCCGCACGGTGCTGCACCGTATCGGCGCCCGCTGGACCGTGTTCGTCGTCAACGCCCTGGACGGCGGACCTCGCCGCTTCGGCGAATTGAAGGGACATATCCGGGGCATCACCCCCAAGGCCCTGACCGAGACGCTGCGCTCCCTGGAAACCGACGGTCTGATCAGCCGCCACGAGTACGACGAGAACCCGCCCCGCGTCGAGTACGCCCTGACACCGCTGGGCCGCTCTCTGCTCATCCCACTGCGCGCCGTACGGCTCTGGGCCGAGGAGCATGTCCCGGACATCGAGGTGGCCCGGGCCCGCCAGTCGATGGTTTGACCCATGAGCCGCTTCGTGCCGAGTCCGTGCGTATCCATGGCCGACGCAGCCTACTGGAGCGTCTCGGGCCGACGGCCCGTCGCCTGGGCGGAAGCTGACAGGCCGTGGCCCCGGAGTCTGCAGCGGATAGCCGATCCATTCGCAGGTGGCGAGAGTACGGACGGTGGCCGCATCGATGGTGGAGTTGGCATCGAAATCGAACGTCCGAAGCGACCTCTCCCGCTGAAAACCCGGTGCCGTGATTCGTCGTTCAGAGCGGAGGCGGGCCCCGATCGTCGACGGCCTTGGTCCCGGGCGGAGACACCGGGTAGCAGAAGGCCTCAGACTGCGACGGAGAGCAAGTCCACCACGAAGACAAGTGTTGAACCCGCCGGGATCAACGACGAGGGCGACTGGTTGCCGTAGCCGAGACGCGGGGGAACGACGATCTCGCGCCGACCGCCGACCTTCATCCCTCTGACCCCCCGGTCGAAGCCCTTGATGACCTTGCCACCGCCCACGGCGAACTTGAACGCCTGGCCCCGATCCCAAGAAGTGTCGAACTCCCTTCCGGACTCGAAGGTGACCCCGACGTAGTGAACCCGGACAACCCTGCCCGGCTTCGCCTCAAGCCCGTCCCCGACGACAAGGTCGCGGACTGTCAGCTCGGTGGGAGCGTCACCGTCCGGAAGGTCGATCTCGGGCTTCGTCAGTTCACTCATCGCAGCCTCATTCGCTCGCCGCCCAACAACTCTCAAACAGACCAGTCAGGCGCATGGTCACTCCATGCAGTAGATCATCATGCCGCGGGGGTCGACGTCGTTGAGGACCAGGCGGTCGGCGGGGTGCAGGAGAGCCGGGTCAACTCGGCGCAGGTCGGCGGCGCCTCCGGACGCCATCAGCAGGATGCGGTGGCCGTTGGCGCGCGCGGGGGCCGTGCTCGGGACGTCCTTCGCGTATCCGGTCCCCGGCGCGCGAGCGCCGCCCAGGTCCATGTCGAAGCCCGCGTCACGCAGGGTGCGGATCTTCTCCTCCTCCTTGACCTTGGTCTCGATGTCGGGGTGGTCGACGTCGAGAATGACCATCTTGGCCGCGCGGCGGGTCGCACCACCGGACTTGATCGTTCCGGCGGACGCGTCTGCGCCCCGCAAGAACCTGACAGGACCGGAAGCGTTGCCGCCGGAGGAGATGAGCTCCTTGTGGGGTATGGGACAGGAGACAGCCGGGAATAGCCGGCCGCGACAGGCTGAATCGCTAGCGCGCTCCCCGCGATCCATGCCGCAGCCGAGATGCAGCGGTAACCCCAGACTCCAGTCCCCGGACCACGCGCGATACCCGGCAAGGCCGTCGCGTGGTCCGGGGACTGGTTGCCCATGCCCAAACGAGAAGGAAGGAGCCCCACCAACTGGGCCCCGGCCCGCTACGGCCAGTTGACGTAACGAATGCGCGCACTGGCGCGTCTCTCACTGAGTAAGGCCTTGGAGCGGGCCCCGGTTTTCATGGGAGAGATCAGCGCGTGACTGTAGATTCGACGTCCCGTTCCACCAGCACTCTCAACCACCCGCACACTTGGGTGGTCGCGGCCGAGGTCGTCGTCGACGACTCGGTCGCACGTGTTGCCGACTTCCGCGGCTCCTTCCGGACCAAGGAAGAGCAGCGCATCGACGCCGTGGATACCTACTGCAGGGCCTGCCGCCGCCCGTACGCGGACGTCTCCACGAGCGACTGCGCCGCAAGCGTCGACAACCGGCATCTGATCGGCGGCGACCAGAGTGTTCGGGCCAAGCGGAAAATGCCTGCCCCGCCGCCGGCCGGAGCAAAACTCGTACCCGGCGGCAAGTTCACCCGGTACGGCCTCAAGGCGTACGTCTCCGGAGTATCCCGACCGCCCGTGTTAGGGGTCCTTGCAGAATGATCTTTGTGTGGCACGGTGGAGGGGCAAGTGATCTTGTTCGTTGGGGGTGAGGATGCTTCGGTCGAAGCCGTGGGAGGTCGGTGACGAGTTGTGGGCGGTGGTCGAGCCGTTACTGCCCCGGCATGAACGGCGCTACCGGCATCCCGGCCGCAAGATGGAGGCATCCCTTCGAGGGAACTACGGGGTATGTCACTGGAGTTCGGCAATGTGCCATGTGCCGTCGACGTCCTTCAAGACCAGCCGCGAGAGTCCCAGGGGGTTGCTGTCAAGGTCGACGTACCCCGTGACTCCTGAAGTCTTGGGGAACCGTGTGTCGGTACCGGCGAGCTCGTTCTGCTGGGCGGGAGCCAGAGGTTCGAGTAACTTTCCAACGGCTGCGGGGCAGTCCGCTACCCGGTACGTGGCGGCGAGTTCGGCTTGAGCTGTTCTCGTCATGGCGGTGCACGCGGCATGCCCGTCTGCCGTGCTCAGGTGACCGAGATAGTCGGCAGCGGTCTCTTCAAGAGGGTTCAGGCTCCTGCTCAGGGCAAGGAAGAGGCCGACCAGAAAGGCAGCGAGCACCGCTACACCGGCTATCACCGCAACTCGGATACGAACCGTGCTTGTTGAGGACATGCGGACTCCCATACGCGCGACGACAATCTCCGCAGAGCTTAAGGGGCTTCCTGTAAGTGAGCGTTTGGTTCGCATATCAGGTGTTTGGCTGCGGTTCTGAGCGGTCAAGCGTGATCGCCTGAGCGATGATTTGCCGGGGAAGTGCCTTATGCGGCAATCCGGAGACCAGTAATGCGCCGGGTTTCTAATGAGAGATCCCGTCTCATTCAGAAGCAACCTGGTTCATGCAGGTCTGCGAACCCGCGCCCCGGTGCCCCGAATGCCCCGCCACACGCCCTGCCCAGGTCGGCCGCCGCCACGTACCCAGGCATCATGCAGCCCTCACAGTCCTACCCCAGCGACCTGTCCGACGCCCGCTGGGAACTCATCCGCCCCACCCTGGAAGCCTGGCGCCGAGCCCGCGCCGGCATCCGCAAGCCCACCCACGACCTACGCACCCTGATGAACGCCATCCTCTACGTCGACCGCACCGGCATACCCTGGCGCTACCTCCCCCACGACTTCCCACCCCACCACACCGTCTACGGCTTCTTCGCCCGCTGGGAAGCCGACGGCCTCTTCGACCAGCTCACCAACATCCTCCGCGGCAAAGTCCGCAAGGCCGAAGGCCACGCGAGCCACCCCGCCGCGGCTGACCTCCTTGCCCTGTTCGCAGACGGCCGGCCTACTGCTCGTCACAGAATGAGATGGGGTATGCCGAGCCTCGATCGCGGCCAGGGTTGCTACCGGCTGAGTACTGCGTCCCAGACGTTGCCGCCGTCGGCCCAGGTCCACAGCCACCGCCACAGTGATGCGGTCGCATGACGCAGCCCGTCGTGAGGACGCTGGCCCCACGTCGGATCCCAACCCCCGGAGTCGTAGAGCAGCACCGGGTTGTCGACGGCGAGCAACGAGACGTACCACTCCATCGAACAGCCGCCTGAGCTCAGGTGTAACCATGACGCCGGGAGCCCTTGTATGCGTCCGCGTTCGTGGATATCGCGCGCTGAACCGGGCGCGCAGATTGCGCGCCACGACATCGAGGGAGTCCACCGGCGCGGCGTCTTCCGCCGCCGCCATGACCTCGGCCAGCCCCATTCCGTCACGCGCCACATCAGCCTCCGGAAGTCACGGGCTATCCTCCCCGCTCACGGTCGGTACCGGCCTGGTCGGGAGGCTCGATCAAGCCGTGACGGCACCCACCCGAGGATGTGGTTGAGGATCTCCGCCCGACTGCGCAGACGCTGGAATTCGATGATGCCAAACGCTCCCGTGCTCGTGGTGGGTGGGCCGGGGAAGCCACAGAAGGCCACAGCTGCTGGCGCAGTCCGTCAGCCTGGCGCGGGGGGAGAGTACAGCCAACGCTTCAAGGGCGGCAGTGGGTGCGCGTGCGCGAGAACAGCCTCTGGCCGTCCGCTCCAGGGTGCGACACTGGGGGAGTGGAGGACGACGAGCGGCAGATGGACCGACGCTTGGAACGGACCATTCTGGAGCTGTTGGAGCGGCGTGACCCGAAAGCCACGATCTGCCCCTCCGACGCCGCACGGGCGGTGTACGAAGGGGAGGGCGACGGCTGGCGCGCGCTGATGGAGCCGGCACGTCGCGCGGCCCACCGGCTGGTCGAGGCCGGTGAGGTGGAGATCACGCAGGGTGGTAGCCCCGTCGAGCCCTCGAAGGTCCGCGGCCCGATCCGCATCCGTCGCGCCCGCTGAGGTCCGTCCCGCTCGTGTGGCACCCGGCCGGACGGGTGCCATGAGGCGCCCCTGACCTCCGGCTCAGGGAAGCGGACAGATCGCGTACGCGCCGAAACTCACGGATACGCGCGGAGAAGCAAGAACGAGGCGTCCTGGACCAGGGGGGGGAAGATCGCGGTTGACCGCGTGTCCTGGTGTCGTCCGTCCGAGCCGCAGGACAGCATCGACCGGATGAACCCTCCTGCGGACCCGGAGCGGACTCCGGACGGCAGATACGTGGTCGTCGACCACCGCCGATGGCGTGCGACGGATCCGGAGATCCCCGAAGACGTCGCCTCCCGCCTACGGCATCATCTGATGGCGGCGCGCCGCGGGGTGGCTGCCGCACGCCGCGCCGCTGACGCGAAGGCTGAGGGCCGGGCGCGGAAACGCGTGAACACCGCGAAGGTGGCGCTCGGTGAGCGGGGTGATCCCTGGTGGGAGCAGTCTGCCGAGGTTCGCCGTCTGCGCTGGGAGAGGGGGCTCCACGAGCTCGACCAGGCTGAGCGGGAGGAGGGCGGGCGCGCACCGTGAGGCGGGTTGTCTCCTTGGGCGTGGTACGAGGCTCCAGCTCGTGGTGCACGGAGCGATCAGGTCCCTGGACCCCTGCCAATTCGAAGCGGACCGCTGTGCCCTCCGGCACGGGACCGCTGAGGGGCGAGGTCCGACATACCTCGCGCGGGAGTTCGCCGAGAAGGCGTCGGCCGGTGCGCGCAGGGATGGGCCCCAGCGGGTCGGTTCGTCCCGGGGGAGCCGGGGCGCTCGGCAGGCGATGCCGCCCTGACCGGTATGACCTCAGCCCCCGGGGAAAGGAGACTCACGTTCCCCACCCCGGGCGAGAGGAGTCCACCGATGGCAGCCGACGACATGGGGCACGCCGAGGACGCGTGGTGGCGGTCCGCGGTGGTCTACCAGGTCTATCCGCGCAGCTTCGCCGACTCCGACGGTGACGGCGTCGGCGACCTGGACGGCCTCACCGGACGCCTGGACCATCTGTCCGGGCTCGGCGTCGGCGTGCTTTGGCTGTCGCCCGTCAACCCGTCCCCGCAGGCCGACAACGGGTACGACATCAGCGACTACCAGGACATCGACCCCGTCTTCGGTGACCTGGCGGCCTTCGACCGGCTGCTGGGCGCCGTGCACGAGCGCGGGATGAAACTCGTCATGGACCTGGTCGTCAACCACACCTCCGACGAGCATCCGTGGTTCCAGGAGTCACGCGACCCGGCGAGCCCGAAGCGCGACTGGTACTGGTGGCGTCCGTCACGTGAGGGACGCGAACCCAACAACTGGGGCTCCTTCTTCTCCGGTTCCGCCTGGGAGCTGGACGCGGCGAGCGACGCGTACTACCTCCATCTCTTCTCGCCGAAGCAGCCCGACCTCAACTGGGAGAACCCCCGGATGCGTCGGGCCGTGTACGCGATGATGCGCTGGTGGCTGGACCGGGGCGTGGACGGCTTCCGGATGGACGTCGTCAACCTCATCTCCAAGGACCCCGCCCTCCCCGACGGCGAGGTGCACGAACAGGGGCCGTACGGTGACGGCTCGCCCTACTTCGTCTGCGGACCCCGCATACACGACTACCTTCAGGAGATGCACCGCGAGGTGATCGCCCGGTACCCGGGCCGGCTGCTGACCGTCGGGGAGATGCCCGGGGTGACGGTCGAGCAGGCCCGCCTGTTCACCGACCCGGCGCGTGCCGAGCTCGACATGGTCTTCCAGTTCGAGCACGTAGGGCTCGACCACGGGCGGGGCAAGTTCGATCCCCGCCCGCTGCGGCTCACCGACCTCAAGGCCTCGCTCGGCCGCTGGCAGTCCGGCCTCGCCGACGTCGGGTGGAACAGCCTGTACTGGAACAACCACGACCAGCCCCGGGTGGTCTCTCGGTTCGGTGACGACGGACCGAGCCACCGGACCCGGTCCGCGACGATGCTCGCGACCGTGCTCCACCTGCACCGGGGCACGCCGTACGTCTACCAGGGCGAGGAACTCGGCATGGCCAACGCGCCCTTGCGCACCATCGAGGACTTCAGGGACATCGAGTCCCTGAACCACTACACGGAGACGCTGCGCGCGGGGGCGGAACCCGAAGACGTCCTCCCGGGACTACGGGCGATGGGCCGCGACAACGCCCGCACACCCATGCAGTGGGACGCGTCCCCGCATGCGGGGTTCACCACAGGCACCCCGTGGATCCCCGTCAACCCGGACCACACCGAGGTCAACGCCGAAGCGGCCCTCGCGGATCCCGACTCCGTCTACCACCACTACCGTCGGCTGATCGCCCTCCGGCACCAGGAACCGGCCGTCGTGCACGGCGACTTCACGATGCTGCTGCCGGACGACGAGCGGATCTACGCGTTCACCCGCCGGTACGGCCGCACGGTGCTCCTGGTCGTCGGGAACTTCACCGGCGACACGGCCTCCGCCGTGATGCCCGCCGGATGGGACGGCGCCGAACTCGTCATGGGCAACGGTCCGTCGGTCCCCCCGCGGCCCGGCCGCCTGGTGCTCGCCCCGTGGGAGGCGCGGGTGCACCGGCGCAACGACTGAGCCGAGCGGGCGGGGACGGCGACCGATGATCCCTCCGGTGCCGGGTACGCGGATCCCATGACCGTCTATGGATTCCACGCCTCCCACGAACAAGTACCTCCCGCCGACCTGCTGGCAGCCGTCGTGCGCGCGGAAGGCGCGGGCTTCACCGCCGCGATGTGCTCGGACCACTTCTCACCGTGGAGCGTCCGGCAGGGTGAGTCCGGCTTCGCCTGGTCCTGGCTCGGCGCGGCGCTCCAGGCCACCGACCGGATCCCCTTCGGAGTGGTGAACGCCCCGGGCCAGCGCTACCACCCGGCGATCGTCGCGCAGGCGATCGGCAGCCTCGCCGCGATGTACCCAGGCCGCTTCTGGGCGGCGCTGGGAAGCGGTGAGGCGTCCAACGAGCACATAACCGGCGACCGTTGGCCGCGTAAGGACGTCCGGAACGCGAGGCTGCGCGAGTGCGTCGACATCATCCGGGCGCTGCTGCGCGGCGAGGAGGTGAGCCACGACGGGCTGGTGACCGTGGACCGGGCCAGGTTGTGGACCCGTCCGGAGACGGTGCCGCCGTTGGTGGGGGCCGCGTGCAGCGAGGCGACCGCGCGGTGGTGCGCGGAGTGGGCGGACGGCCTGATCACGGTCAACGCGCCGCGCGAGACACTGCGCCGGATCGTGGACGCCTACCGTTCGGCGGGCGGCGCCGGCCTGCTGCACCTCCAGGTGCACCTCAGCTGGGCCCCCGACCTGGAAACCGCCCAAAAACTCGCCCACGACCAGTGGCGCACCAACGTGCACGGGCCGCCGGCGAGCTGGGACCTCGACTCTGCCGAGCTGTTCGACAACGTCAGCGAGCACGTCTCACCGGACAGGGTCGCGGAGTCCGTCAACATCTCCGACGACCTCGGCCGGCACGCGGCCTGGCTCAAGGAGTACGCCGACCTCGGCTTCGACGCCGTCATGCTGCACCACGTCGGCAAGGAGCAGAGCGCCTTCATCGACGCGTTCGGCGCGAAGGTGCTGCCGCAGCTGGACGTCACCCGGCCCCCGGCCGCCGTCGCGGAGGGTGTCCGATGAGGCTGACCCGCACCTCCGACCTGTGGTGGAAGAACGCGGTCGTCTACTGCCTGGACGTGGAGACGTACCAGGACTCCGACGGCGACGGCACCGGCGACTTCGCGGGCCTGACCCAGCGCATCGACCACCTGGTGCGCCTCGGTGTCACCTGCGTGTGGCTGATGCCGTTCTACCCGACGCGGGAACGCGACGACGGCTACGACATCACCGACTTCTACGCCGTCGATCCCCGGCTCGGCACGCTGGGCGACTTCACCGAGTTCGTGCGCACCGCCCGCGACCGGGGCATCCGTGTCATCGCCGACCTGGTCGTCAACCACACCTCCGACCACCATCCGTGGTTCCAGGACGCCCGCTCCAGCCGCACGTCGAAGTACCGCGACTGGTACGTCTGGTGCGACAGCCCGCCGGAGGACGGCCCCGAGGGTGTGGTCTTCCCCGACGTCGAGAAGAGCGTGTGGGAGCACGACGAGACCACCGAGCAGTACTACCTGCACCGGTTCTACAAGCAGCAGCCCGACCTCAACGTCGCCAACCCGGCGGTCCGTGACGAGATAGCGCGCATCATGGGCTTCTGGACGCAGCTCGGACTGTCGGGATTCCGGGTCGACGCGGTGCCGTTCCTGCTGGAGACCGACGGCCAGGAGGACGCGGACCAACTGCCCGACCCGCACGAGTACCTCGCCGACCTGCGGGCCTTCCTCGGACGTCGCAGCGGTGACGCGGTGCTGCTGGGCGAGGTGAACCTGCCCTACCCGGACACTGCGAAGTTCTTCGGCGACTCGGAGTCCTCCCGCGGTGACGAGCTGACCATGTGCTTCGACTTCATCGGTATGCAGCAGATGTACCTGTCGATGGCGCGGGGCGAGGCGGCCCCTCTGGCGGCGGCCCTCCGGGAGCGCCCCGCGGCGCCCCGCGACGCGCACTGGGCGACGTTCGTCCGCAACCACGACGAGCTCACGCTCGACAAACTCGACGACGACGAGCGCGCCGAGGTGTTCGCCGCCTTCGGCCCCGACAAGGACATGCAGCTCTACGACCGGGGCCTGCGCCGCCGCCTGCCGCCGATGGTCGACGGCGACCGGCGGCGCGTGGAACTGGCGTACAGCCTGCTCTTCTCCCTGCCCGGCACACCGGTGCTGTTCTACGGCGAGGAGATAGGCATGGGCGAGAACCTCGCCGCCGAGGGCCGGCAGGCCGTCCGCACCCCGATGCAGTGGACGCCCGACAAGAGTGGCGGTTTCACCGCGGAGGAGGGAGTGGAGCTGCCCAATCCCGTCGTGACGGGTGCGTTCGGCCCGACGAAGGTCAACGCGCACGACCAGGCGCACGACCCGGCTTCGCCGCTGGGTCGGATGCGGACGCTGATCGAACGCTACCGGGAGACCCCCGAGCTGGCCTGGGGCGACTACCGGGTCATCGACGCGGACGATCCGGGCGTGCTGGTCCACCTCAGTTCGCTGGAGGGCGGCGCGGTGCTCGTGCTGCACAATTTCTCCGAGCGGTCCGTCACCGCCTCCGTCGAGGTACCGGGACTGAGGGGCGGCCGGCTGCTCACCGATGTCTTCACCGGTGACACCCTCAAGTCGGCGGCCGCCGGCCTCGTCGATGTCGCGCTGGACCCGTACGGCTACCGGTGGCTGAGGGTCAACACCCCCCTTGACGACCCGGATCGGGCGACAGCGGTGTGATCCGACGCGCGCGAGGTGTCCGGCCGCACGGAGTGGGCCGGGCACCTCGCGCGATGGTCGTCCCGCCGGCTAAGGCGCGTCCACCAGAGTGCGGCCGTCGGCGGGAACGAGCGAGGCGAGGCCGCCGGCGTAGGCGGACTCGACGCGGGATCGTTCAGTCGCGTTCGGAACCGCGTTCGTGCAACTGGTGCCCGCGGCCGACCCTGACATCAGCTGGGAGCACGGGCCGGGCTTGGTGTCGGGCAGGCCCAGGCTGTGCCCCATCTCGTGGGCGGCGATGCGGGTCTTGTCATAGCCCTGGGACACCGCCTGGCTGCCGAGTTCGACACGCACCTGACCACCCGGGCGCACCGGTCCGAGTGTCGCCTGCGGCCAGCCACTGGTGGCGACGATCTGGATCTCGGCCCGGGTGCCGGGTGCGGCTTCGACGAGCCTGACGTTGCTGACGTTCCGGTTCCACGAGGCGACTCCGGCGGCGATCGCCGCTTCCCAGCCGCCTGCGCGGCTGTCGTCGTAGCGGAGTGTCACTACGGCAGCCACGCTTGTTGCTGCGGTCAACTCCGGTGCGGGTGCGGGTGCGGGCGCGGGTGCGGCGTGGGCTGCTGTTGCTGTGGCCAGGGCGACCGCGAAGGCGGCGCCGGCCGCCTTCAGCCATGAGGAGTGCGGCATTGCTGTCCCTTCACTCGTGGGGGACTCGGCTCGCTCCGAACCGAGAGCGGGGAGGGGCTGCGACCGGCGGAGTGGCCGGTCGCAGATTCTCCGGGGGCCTCAGAACTATGCCCATCGCTCCGTACTTATCATGCCCCTGTCATCAAGGAAGGGCCGGAAAGGAGCGGTGCGGACCGCGTCCGCGGTCCGGAGCGGGCCGCCTGCGCCGTCTGAGACGGCGCTCATGACCACAGATGAAAGCGGTGCGTTCGGACACACGCCCGATGAAGTCCTGACGATGCGGCGTTAACCCTGCCCGGACGATTCTTCAGTGGAGGTACGGATGCATCGTTCCAGAGGCCGGAATGTGTCGTTCCTTACTGAGCTTCTTCGAGTTGGCCACCGATCGGCTGATTGTGACTGAGCGCTTCACTTGGCGAGTGAGCGCTTGAGTGGGTGGCTGCAGCGTCCGGTGCCGGCAGCTGGGTGAGCCGGGACAAGGGCCCACTCGAATTTGTCGGCCAGAACGCCGACACGGCGGGCAAGGCCGATGAGCGACGATCAAGCTGTTGTCAGTGGCTGACTCTAGGGTCGGCCCTATGACAGCAGAACTGGTCCATGCCTCATGGACTCGCATCGACGCGTGGTTGCGCGAGCACGCGCCCCGCACTTTCGCCACGCTTCGGCCGCCCGCCAGAGACGAGGAGATCGCGGCAGCGCAAGAGGAACTGGGTGTCACCTTTCCTCCGGACCTGGTCGCTTCACTCCTCCGACACAACGGGGCGCTGGAGGGACCTGAGGCTTTCCGGTTCAGCACGGGCGACCGGCTGCTCGGAGTGAGCGGGATCCTCGGGGATACCGGGTTCATGCGTGGCTTTGACCAAGGCATCGACGGGGAGGTCGAGGGCTACTGGCTTCGCAGCTACGTAAAGGTCGGTTCCTATGACGTGACGTCGGACGGTCTCCTGGTGGATTGCCGTACTGGGCGGGACTCCTTCGGTGCGATCGGGCGGTTCTTCGACGAGACCGGCACCAGTTTCGGGCAGGCCGACTCACTGGGTGGGTATCTGGCCGAATTGGCCGGCAAGCTTGAGCGCGGCAAGGACGGTGGTGTCGTCACGTTCAACGGCCGGCTGTTCTGGGAGGGGCCTCTGGCTCCCAGGCCGGAGTGCAGTGCCGACGATTCCCTTCCCGCGCCGGATGAGAAGCTGCCGGAGCTGGATCTGTCCCACAGGCCCACCGACCTCTTCCACGCGAGCTACCTGGACGGGCATGAGGAACTCGGTGCACTGATCGCGATCCTGCCGTATGAGCAGGTGGTTGAGGCCGCGCGGAAGCAGTTGCGCAGACTGGCGGTCGAATCGGGTCTCAACAAGTACCCGGAGGTCAAGTCAGCCCTGGACGCGTGGGAGTGCGGTGTGGCTCCACCGCGGCCGGACCAGACCGGGCCGCTCGCTTTGCGACTCCGCGCGGTGCTCGTGCAGGCCAACACCGGCCGAGACGTCACTCGCAGGTGGGCCGCGGAGAAGATAGCCCTCGGGATCTGGGGGTCCCCCTACAGGTCCGTGTGCGAGAGCGCGGAAATCCGCAGTCATTTCACTGTCGACTGGCGTGGGGATCTGCATGCGGACCTGGGCAATCCTCCGCTGCCGCCGATACCTGACGAGCGCTTCTGGGGGGCTCTGCGCAACCCCGCCATCGACTCCAGTTGGTACGCAGCTCAGTACCCCCAAGATCAGGACTGACCATGGGGGTTTCGGTTCCGCGTGAGCGCTTCATGTGGTGGGTATCGGCAGATGAAGCGCTCCTTACCTTGTTGGCGGGTTGATTCCGGTCCTTCGTACGATCGGGAGACCCGGGGGCCTGGATGTGGCTTTAAACGTCCGCCCTCGGACGAACGGTGACTGTGGCTCACCGTGGGTGCGGTCACGATGGAGGTCAAGCCCCGTTCGTTGGCCTCGTCCACCTGGTGATCACCCGCAGCTCCCGTTGAGGTGCGGGCCAGATCTGCAGGCGGATGCCCTCGGGGGCGAACCCTTCCGGGTCCGCGGCTGCAACCGCCAGGCCGCTGCGGGAGACACGGACACGCATCCATCCGGCCGGGACGTCGAACCGGGCAGCGTCAGGCAGGTAGTCGCTGCACCTCAGGATGGTCAGGCGCCCGGAAGGGACATGGACGCTCGCCTCCACCACATGGTCGAAGTGGGCAGAGTCGTCCTTGGGCTCGCCCTCCAGGATGTCCACGGCAACGATGACGTCCATGTTGTTGACCGCGCTGAACGCCAGGATGTCCTCCGCGGTGGCGAGGGCATCGAACAGAGCCTGTGCCGTCCATGCGCCACCCACATCACTGTCGGAGTGCTCGTCCCTCACATGGATCTGGTGGTAGTCGGCGAAGAGTTCCAGATGCGTCGTCACCAGGACCTTGTCCCCCCAACCAGGTGAGGGGAAGAGCGACCCTGGGGATCTTCACGAATCCTCATCAGCACCCCTTTGCCGTGTTCGTCCGCCGCTCTTGACGCCGAGCTGCACGCCGCTTTGGCCGCTTTCGACGCTGCGGCCGCTCCGTGGCGTGAGGCCCTCGAGGACCTGGACAAAGACGTCCTCGCCGAGGCCGCCGCCGAAGCGCGGGCCTTCGGCGCCGGCCCGGCGGCCGCCGTCGACGAGCTGGTGCGCGGCCTGCTCGGGCAGTTGGCCGACTGGCAGCAGTCGATCGGCGAGCTGGGCCGCGCGCTCACCACGGCAACTGAAGGCCGACCGCTACCCGGCTGGTCTACCGACGCCCGGCCGCACCGAGGACATCGGGTGGCGCCAGGCCCGCACCACGCTGCTCGAGGCCGTCGCACGCCACCACCACGCTCACCTGCTCGCCGCCATCGTCGAGCTCGGCGGTGAGCTGAAGCTCCCAGCTACCCGTAACGGGCGCTTCAGGGGCGCGGTCCTCCCAGAAGGCTGCGCGGTCAGCGCCGGCCGCCGCCGATGCGGCGGTCGTCGGCCAGCGCGGTCAGCGGGCCGAACTCGCGGGCAAGCTGGTTCCACGTCAGAACCTCGCCACAGCGGGCCGGGAACTCCTTCGGGTTGAACTCGGGCATGGTCCAGGTGCCAGTGCCCCGGTCCCGCAGCCACAGGTCCCCGTCACCGTCGACCACAGTCGGCGGGACCGGTACGGGCTCGGCCTGATCGGTGGGCTCCCAGGTGACCCGGCCCGGGTGGGAAACGCGGCGCAGCTCGGTGGTGGCCAGCCGCGCGGCCAAGTCACGGGTGGACTCTTCGGCGTCCTTGACCGACGCGAGTCGGAATGCGTCGTCAAGTACAGGCAGGGCTGGATTCTTGCTGCGCTTTGAACTCATACGCTGACTACCTCCGGTGGGGGCGTCACATCCGTTATGGCACCCCGTAGAGGAACACGGTATCCGAGGCGAGAGCCGGGCCGGCCACGACCACTGTCCAGGCGGAGGCGCTGGCACACCGGGCGGCGGGGGCTAGGACCCGGTCCGCCAGCGGCAGGCACCACGGGCGCCCTCCACCGGGGCCGTTTCCTCCCCGCTCCCGTACTACCTTCACCAACTTCTCGAACCGGCCCATTCGCAAGCCGGTGAACGTCTCCACCCACAACGGCTCAGCCCGCAACACCCCACCCATACAAGAGGAATGCCCTATCTCAGGTGTTCTGCAACAACCTTTAGGGCGTTTCTTTTGGATCATCTGGAAACGGCCCGCGCTGTTGCATGTCAGGCCAGCTGGAAGCCGCTCCGGAAGACACCGCCGTACTCCCCAGGCGTCTCCCAGCAGGTGTAATGGCGGCCAAGGAGGTCGGGCAGGTCGATCTCCAGTTGCTCCGCCAAGTCGGCGGCACCGGTCTGGCGGATCCGAGAGGGGGCATCGGCAGCTTGAAACAGGGCCGAGGCGCCGCGCAGTTCGACTACCACGTACTCCACACGCTTGCCCGTGCTGCCGACTACGGGTTCCTCGTGGTGCTGCTCATGCCGGGGATTCACAGTCTGCCCGCAGAGCCCGCAGCGCAGGTCGTCCTGTGATGTATCCACGGCAGGCATCGTACAGCTCGCTCGAATACGTGTGGCCACCAGTCATCCTCACCCCAGAACGCCCGGGCATCGGCTCGCCGAACGCCCCACTCCCACCACTGATCCGAATGAAGCGCCCCAGCCCTGCGCTTCGGTCGATCGTCTGCTGAGATCTGGGGTCGGCCGCCGCTGTTCGTGCTTGTTGGTTTCAGCCGCTGATGTCAGCCCACCGTGGTGGTCTTGACCTGGCGAGACGCTGTGGCATCAGCTCCCTGAGAGTTAAGATCCGCTGCCGACCTGCGGGAAGTCCGAATGGGCGGCTTCCAGGGGGTGTGAAGTGGCTGGAGCAGTCAGGGTGCCGCGTGTGCAGGCCCGGTTTGCCTGCGGCGCGCTGGCCGCGCTCGCGCTGGTGACTGTCGCGGCCGGGCTGGCAGCGTGGCACAAGTACCAACTGCTGGCGGGACCGCTGGCGCCGAGACCGTACGTCGACAACCCATTGGTCGAGGTCGACACGTATTTCAGAAACCTGATGGGCTGGCGGACGGGGCTGTTCCTCGCTGCCCTGTTCCAGTTCAGTATCTGGCTCGCCAACACGCGCGATCTCGCGGATGTGCTCTGGCACCAGGGGCAGCGCCGGCACAGAGCGTGGCTGGTCTTCGGCTGGGTGATTCCGCTGGGGCAGCTCTTCATACCCAAGATGTTCGTCAACGACCTGTGGGCTGCCAGTCGGCCGGAATCGCAGCGCCGTCGCGGACATCCCCTGCTCACGGCATGGTGGCTGTCCGTCCTCGTCGCGGCGAACGCATACGACGATGCCCCCAAGGCACTGAAGGAGGCGGCCACCGCTGGCCAGGCTCGCCATGCCCTGCGCCAGATCATGTTCAGCGATGGTCTGGACATCTGTGCCGCTGCGCTATCGATCGTCGTCGTCTGGCAGCTCATTCGCAGGTTGGAGCGCGCCACACTGACTGCGATGGTGCCCGCTGAGGTCTGCCCGACGGGCCAAGATTCGTAGATCTAGCCAGAACGGCCAGCGACGGCCATCAGGCGCTCCCCCGGCCGAGGGTGCGTGGACCAGCCGCCGACTACGTGGGAGAGGCGAAAGGGTTCCCGTCGAAACCCGTTGGGCCGCTCCACTGCGCCCCCGGAAGCAGGACTGGCGTCCAATCCGGGCCGCGGTGGTCCAGCCACCACCTGCCGATGGTGCGTTCCTTCTCCTCGAACTCGCGATCCCAACAGAGGAACCCGGTGATCGGTGCCCGAAGGCGAGTACGACGGCCACCCGCTTCATAGATCACAACGATTTGGGCCCCCTGGAAGCGCTCGACGCGGATGGCCTGGACGTTCGACCACTGGATGGTCCGGCGGCGGAGGCTGTGCACGATGGCTGTCGACTCCGTGAGAGTGACGCCGAAGTACTGCCAGAGGATCAGCAGCACGAGCGGCAGGGCTCCCCACGTACCCAATGACTCGGCTATCTCAGACCCGTCGAGCTTCCCGGCCACCCAATCGACGACCCTCGTGCCCACGGCGACGACAAGGAGGGGCAGAACAGGCAGTACCCGTTGGAGACGCGTATACCGGTAACGGATGCGCTCCGGCTTAGCCTCGACCTGCAATTGCTCCACCAATACCCGCCCCTCACACAATGCAGCCACCGTCGGCACGTGATCGCCAGGGCAGCATCGCGGACCGGGGACGCGCTGTCCATCGCCTACGGCGGCCGACCGAGCGGGCCAGCAGGGTCATTCGGCTTCCGCCGCCCCCATCTCAACCCATCACTCACCCCGGCTTCCATCCCGTCCGCCTTCGACCCACACACCGTGGAGCGGTCGTGGTTCAGGGCGTCAAGGTGGAGCGCCACCGTACGAACGAACGCCCTGGGCCGCGACTGCTCGGCTTTGCCTGGGTCGAAGGTGGCCGGGATGGGAGCCCACGACGCTCACCACGAATCCGTCGGCACCCGCGAGCGGCGCCCCTCCCATCCCGGAGTCTGAGCGGCCCCTGGCGGAGGCATCTCTTTGGCCCGCGGATCGTTCTCGACCCATGCCCTCGGGCCTATCGACTGTGGGCGCGCGTCGGCGGCGGCAGCGCCTCCTGTGTCGTGCTCGCCACGCAGATCGAGGCCCAGGTGTGGCTCCGTGGACTCATGCTGATCGCAGTAGGTGTGGTGCTCGTGACGGTCGCCACCACAAGGCCGGACGAAGCGATCGGAACGACCGGCGCCGAGGAGGCGGCCGGCGCGGGCGTTACCGAACCGAAGTAGACCGCCCACCGCACTTTCGGTCGTCCGGAAAGGCGTCCGCGCGTACGTGGGGCATAGGGCTGCTGCTCACCCGGTAGGGGTCGCCCGACGGGCGATCGGCGGGGCTGACGCGCAGGGTGAGCGGCCCCACCCACTCGTAACCCATGCGCTCGCCATGGCGAGCCAGGTCATCGGTGAGAGCCTCCCCCACGTTGCCACCGCTCCGCCGCACCAACTCCTCGTGCACCCGGGCGTCCAGTTCCACGTCGTAGGCGTTCGGCGCGACCACTCTGCTCTCGCTGCACACGATGGCCCGGGAATCGCACTCACGTCGCAGCGCTTCGAGCAGTTCGACGGGCTCGTGGCGGCGAGCCCGGGAGACCAGAGCACCTTCCCAGCGCTCCAGGGCTCGTTCCCAGCGTGTCAGTCCTCCCTTGGCCATCGGCCTGCCCTCCCGGTCCCCCCTCACCGGCGCCCGCGCAGCCGACCTAGGAGGCCGCGGGCCTGGGAGCGCTTGCGCGGGTCGGCGGCGACTCGTCGGGCCAACACGGTGGCCCGACGTCCCTGCGGGCTGCGGGTGAACTGCTTGATGCGCATGACCAATCCGGACATGATTCCCTCTCCTTCACACTGTGTACCGTTCGCCTACCCGATGCCACCGTGGCGATGTGTGGCGGAGCGCCGAGAAATCGGACGGCCGAAAGCGGCGCGCAGCCGGGCAGTCACCACGTCCTCCTCGCCTCGCGGGTCCCCGTAACGGAGTAGGCCTGCTGCTGGGCGCCCGCTTCGGCCTCCCATCGGGCTGAGGCCCTCCTTGCGGCTTCCTCGGCTTCCTGGGCGTCGATGAGGCAGGCCGGGCACAGTGCGTCACCCGCTGCGGGGATCAGCTGCCGGCACGAGGGCTCCCCGCAGTCCTTGAGTCGCCCCGTGCGGCCTTCAGCCGCCGCTGGGGGGCGAGGCGGAGTGGATGCTGCCTGAAGATCCTCCCTGCGGTCAAGAGCTGGTGTCTGGGGCCGGCTCCACGAGGAGATCTTGCACCGCTTGGACGACGCCGGCCAGCTCGACCTGTCCCGGGCCTACCCCGAAGCGCGGCGGCAGGGCCCGCCAGGCGCATCCACTGACCAGGACGTAGATGATTGCGGCGAACAGCGTCTCATCAGGCGTGTCCTGCGTCCCGCCGCCCTGCGGCCGCACCTTCGACGGTGGGATCAGCGGCTCCGCGATCTCCCACAGCCCGTCCGGAACGATCCAACTCCACGTACCCCGCCCCATGCTCAGACCAACGAGCCCAACGACTCGACTCCCTTGCGGGCGATGCGCACGCCGATGTGCTTGCCCCATAGCCACTTCCGCAGGTGGGGGCCGTCATATGCCTTGTCTGCGTGGAGACGCTGGGGCTGGAAGTACCGGCCCCGGTTAGAGCCGCCTACCTGCCCGACTTCCTCACCCCGCACGAGTCCGCGGACGGACTGGAGCCGGGGCTCACAGCGATCCGCAACACCCCTCCCGCCCGCGTCACCCACGAGATGGACCTGCTGGCCCGGATCAGCGGCGCCCCCAGCTGGGCGCCCAGGCTGGCGGAACGCGACAGTCTGGACGAACTGGTCCAAGTCCTGCGTGCCTACTACCACGCCGTCATCGCACCCCATGACGACCGCATGTGCGAATCAATCGCGGGCGAACGCGGACTCCTTGCCCGTGCGACCCTCGACAGCGGCATCGGCGGACTGCTCGCCGGCCTCTGCCCCTCCATGCGCTGGCGCCCGCCGGTGCTGCACGTCGACTACGTCGAGGACCGCGACTTGCACCTCGAGGGACGCGGACTGCGCCTGGTGCCGTCCCATTTCTGCTGGCAGCTACCGATGTCCCTGGCCGACAACACCATGCGGCCGGTGCTGGTCTACCCCGTCCACGGCGCCCGGCTCCCCGAGCCCGCACGACCCGATGTCGCCCTGGGCGCACTGCTGGGCAGAACCCGGGCCACAGCGCTGCGCACTCTCGCCCTCGGCTCCACGACCTCGGAGCTCGCCCGCACCCTGGGCGTGTCTCCCGCCACGGCCACGCACCACACGACGGTCCTGCGCGACGCCGGACTGATCACGAGCCGACGTGTGCAGAACACCGTCCTGCACATCCTCACGCCCCTCGGGGCGACGATGCTCCGCGGCCCCGCATCAGCGCCCTGCGCGGCGAGGTCCGGCCGACGCTAGATCCAGCTCCGACAGTCCGAGACGGCATCGACTTCCTCAGTGGCCACAGCCAGCACCAGGAACCGCAGGAACGGGACATTCCACCGCCTGGCGAGGCACTTTCGACCGTGCTCGAAGGTCGTGGTGCCCGGGGGACCCGCGATGCGACTGTTTCCCGCAGCACCACCCGGGCCGGCGACAACCGACAGCCCACCACGACCGAAACAGGGGACAGCCATGCTGAAGAGATCTCGCATCCACCGGACACTCACGGCCGGAGCACTCACCTTCGTCACGGCCGCGACCGGTATCGCCCTCGCACCCGTAGCGTCAGCCGCCCCCAGGCCTGTGTCGGTTCGTCGCTGACCACCGGCGACTACGAGGGAGTCGGCACGGTCCGCGACAAGCCGCCAGCAGCACCTGCGGCGACCTCAACCTGACCTACTCCTACAACAGCACATCCGCAATCTACGACTTCTACGCGGGCCGTCTGCGCCGCTCCAACGGCACCTGGTTCACCTGTTCCGCGGGGTACGTCTACGCCGAGGACGGTTACCACAGCATCAACGACGAGGACTACTGGCTGTGCACTGACGTCGGCGACAACACACCGTTCACCGTGGCTAGTTGGAACGGTTCCGGCGACACGGTCACGATCACCCACTGACCGCGACACACCGAGTCCGGGGTGCCGCAGGCGCACAGCGGCCGGCGGTACCCGGGGCGATCCCAGGAAGGACGGACGTGACCCGCAGGACTCTCGCGCGCACCGCCGCTGCGGCAGCCACCGTGCTACTCGCCGCCGCGTGCAGCACGGCCGTCGGCGCGTCCGGCGAACAGCAGCCCGCCCCGCAGGGGCCCGGGCGCCTCACCCACGCCCTGCCGGACGACCCGGTGCGCATGGTCCTGCCCTCGACGGGGGCCGAGACCCGGTGGAGCCAGGGCCTGAACGTCTTCGGACAACAGGTGGCCCTGGCCGCCGCCGACGAGTGCGCCCGTGAAAGCGGCTTCGGCCTTACCGAAGAGATCCCTCTGGCGTTCATCCCGTTTGGTGACCTGCCCGACCTCGAGTTCCTCGACCGACACGGCTTCGGGCAGAGCCCCGATGTCCCCGCCGGCGCAGCAGAGCCCGCTCCGGCCCGGTCCGGCGGCGCAGCAGAGGTCGGCCGCTGCCGCACCGCAGGGGCGACCGCCGCCGAGCAAGTGACGAAGGTCTACCAGCCGCTGCGGCAGGCGTGGTTCGGCGAGCTGGCCACCGCGGCAAAACGTACACCCGCCGCCGTCCGGGCCCTTCGGGACCTGCCCGGCTGTCTCACCGACCAAGGCTACGCAGTCGCCGACCAGAAAGCCTTCTTCTCGCTCGTCGACCGTCGCCTGATGAGCGCCCCTGCCGCCGACCTCACCCGCGTGAACAGCAAACTCGGCCACGCCTACGCCACCTGCATGCGCCCGCCCCGTCGAGGCCGCTCGCGAGCCGACCCGCCGGCACCTGCGGGAACGCTTCTTCGCCAAGCACGCCGAGGAGATCCGTGACCTGCGCGCCGCCCTTGTCCCGGCCCTCCGCCATGCCGAGAAGCGCTACGGCGTGCCGCTCGCCTTCCCGGCGCCGTGATCCGCTGAGTGCGGCGCATCTGCCGAGCCACCGCCCCACCGCCCACCGCGGCGCAACTCGACCGCCACCTCCCCGGCCAGGACACCGGCGCGCTGTGCCCGTAGCCCTGACCCTGGCACGCCGCCAGCACGGTGTGCTCCCCGGTAAGCGGTCCGTGGCTGGCACCACCGCCCAGGGCGACCGGGTGATCTTCGGGAACACCGTGGCTATCCCGACGCAGAGCACGCTCAGCGCACTGGTCGCTCCCTGCCGGAGAGCTCACGATGAGGGCCGTCCATGGCTGCCCCCGCCTCGGCCCTCATCGTGACCGCCATGCGGGCGACACACCGCGACCGAACGCGGCCGTCTCGCAGCGCCCAGCCACAGCGGAGGGGCACCTGCCGTCCCATCGCCGCCCGCACACCCCGCTCCAGATACGCATGAACTCGGCACCCAAGAAGGAGACACGTTGAAATCTTTCATCCGCACGCTCAGCCCAGGGCTGCTCGGCAGACTGCTCGTGGCTGTTGTCGCCCTCGTCGTCCTGCCCTGGCAGGCCGCGGCGCCGGCCGCCGCGGCGGCCCCGCCCATCGCCTTCCAACTGCCCTTCACCTGCGGCCAGCAGTGGCGACTCGACACCTGGGCGCACGCGCCCGCGCTCGACATGGTTCGCGAGCCCAACCAGGTCGGCACAGAAGGAGCACCGCTGCTGGCTCCGGCCTCCGGCACGGTCCGGCAGTCCTTCTACCACTCCAATGCCGGCAACGTGATCCAGATCAACCACGGGCAGCGCTACTTCACCACATACCTGCACCTGCAGAGCCGCGATGTCAGCGTCGGCCAGACGGTGCAGCGCGGCCAGCTGATCGGCCGGGTCGGCAGGACGGGGCCTACCTCGAACAACCACCCGCACCTGCACTTCGAGCTCGCCTATGACGCCGACAACAACGGATCCGCCACCTGGGGCAACTCCACCTCCGAACGGATCCGCCCCTGGTTCAACGGCGTCGAGTACGGCCAGGCCAACGGCCAGACCTGGCGGAACGTCACCAGCAACAACTGCGGCGGCACACCAGCGCCCACCTGCAGCGGCGTCAACCTCGACTTCACTGCGTACCCCCTCATCCAGCAGGGCTCCACCGGCAGTCTGGTCAAGGCGGCGCAATGCCGGCTGATCGCCGCCGGACACAATCCGGGAGAACCCGACGGCGACTTCGGGCCCAACACCGAAACGGCGACGATCGCCTTCCAGTCCGCCCGGGGCCTCACGGCCGACGGTGACATCGGCCCCAGGACCTGGACGGCCCTGCTGTCGTACGGCTCGACACCGGCGCTGCAAGACGGCTCGACCGGCGCGGACGTCAGCCGACTGCAGCGAGCACTGACCGCGGCACTCGGCCGCACCGTGGGCATCGACGGCGACTTCGGCCCCAACACCGAACAAGCCGTGCGCGACTACCAGACCACCCGCAGCCTCGGCGTCGATGGCGACGTCGGCCCGCAGACCTGGGCAGCCTTGCAGGCCGGACGATAAACCACCCTCGTGGGCGGGGAAGCACGGCAACTCCGCCCACGACCGGCGTCGGATCGGCCGCGAGGACATCCGGTTCAGAGAATGGAGGCCGGCGTCGCGGTGATCCTGGAGAGATCTTGCACGAGGCCATGCCGCAGAACCGAAGCTGAGGCGATCGTGCGGGTGCCGCGTTGCGCGGGGGACCACATGGAACTACTCCTGCGGGCGCGGGGACGACGCGCGGCAGCGGTCGCGCTCGGCGCTTTGGTGCCGACCCGAGCCGCCCGGCTCTTGAAGAGACCACCGCTGACCGGCACCCCTGGTTCATACCCAACGACCTGTTCTACGGGGTCGGATCAGCCCCTGACATGGCCTACTGGTTCTACCTCCGCTCCCGTGCTGTGAGAGGCCTTCAGGATGTCAGTCGAAAAAGCCACTCATTCGTCAGTGGCGATCCGGAGTCGATGGGCCTTTCGCCTTGTCATCGGCTGCATCAGGCACGGGTGGTGGTGGCGCTTTTACTGACAAGAAGTGGCGTTTTCGCGCTGTCATTCAAGTGGCGTCTCCTATACGTCTCGAGGCCTCGACCATGTCGATGCCCCGGCGTGGAGGGCGCGGACCGCTCCGGCGGTTTCAGGCTTCCCGCCAGCAAGTCGACGCGCCGCGTGAACAGCTCGCGTCTTGTTGGTCAGAGCCTCCGGGCCGGACAGCGCTCCGTCCCCGGTCCTCCCGAAGCAGCGGAGCGACCGGGAGCCTTGTGGGACCTCGCCACTACCAGCAGGCCCGCCTGCGCCACAGCCGCGGCGAACAACCACCCAGCCCGGCGACAGGGGCTGCCCACACTGCCGACCGGCGAACGGATCCGGGAGCGCCGTCTCCGTATGGGCCGAACCCAGGCAGCTGTGGCCGGCCCGTGCGGGATCACCACGGACTACCTCTCCGAGATCGAGCGTGGGCTGAAAATCCCGTCCAGCCAGGTGATCGCTCGATTGTCGACCGAGCTCCAGGTCCCGGTGGGATACCTCCTCGGCGACGTCCAACCGACCCGGGCCACCTCGAAGCCCATGGCCGGGGCCGATGTCGTGCGCGCCCTCCGGCCCGACCGTAGAGCTGCCGCTTGATCTTCTTGATGCGGTTCACGGCACCCTCGATACTGCCCGAGGGCCGTTTCCACTGGGATGAGCAGGCTGACGAGAGGCATCGCGAACGGCTGCATGGCGAGCTGGTCGCCGAGCGGGCTCCCGTCACCTACGGCATGGTCCGAGCCCACATCGCCACCTTGCGCGGGGCTCCGTCCGAAGCGCCGCCGCGGGTACAGGGAGGGGCGGCCGCCGGTAGAAGCCGATGGTCCAGCCTGCTGGGCCGGGGGCGGTTGTCGCGGATGGTGTCCTGCCAGCGTGCGGCGTTCGCGTACCGGAGCACGGTGTTCAGGCCCCAGCCCAGGTGCCGGGCGATCGCCCGGCGTGAGTGGCCCTGGGCGAGCATCTCGTGGACCAGGGCGTGTGCGGCCTTCTTCCGTTCGGCCCGCCGGCCGATGGGTGCCGAATCGTCCTGGGGCCGGCCGGAAGCCCGTCCGGTGGCTGCCGGCTGCATGCCGCTGGGCGTCGGGTTGCGCAGGCAGTCGCGGTGGGCGGCGACGCAGGTTTCCACGGCCCGGCCGAGGCCCTGCCACAGATGGAACCGGTCGGCGACCTGCAGAGCGTCGGGGGCTCCGCGTCGGGCGCCCTCGGCGTAGGCGCCGGCCCGGTCCCGGCAGATGATCTCCACGCCGGGATGGCGGTTCAGCCAGGCGGCTAGCGGCCCGGCTTCCCGGGTCGGGAGCACATCGACCACCCAGTGGTCTTCGACGCTGGTCAAGACGGTGGAGTAACTCTGGCCGCGGCGGATCGCGAAGTCGTCCACGCCCAGCACCCGCGGCGTGCTGAACCGTGGATCGGGCAGTGCCATGACCCTGCGCAGTAGGGTCATCCGTCCCGCACCGAAGCCGAGATGGGCCGCCAGTCGAGCGCCAGCTCGCCCTGCCAGGGCGAGCCCCACTTGCCCAAGTGCGTGGTTGAGCCGCGTGGTGAACCGCGCGTGCGGGACAGCCAGCCGGGAGAACGGCTCGGCGAAGGTCCGGCGTGGGCAGTCCGCAAACCCGCAGATGAAGCGTCGGACCGTCAGCCGGATCACAAAGCCCTGGTCAGCAAGCGGAAGGTCCCTCAGCCTGCGCTGGTAACGGTCGTGGACTCGGCCCGAGAAGCGGCCGCAGTCCGGACATGCGGCGCCGCCCGCACGGCCTCTCGCCACCACCTCGACCGTGCCGAACGCGGCCGTAACCGCTTCGACCTCCACCTCGCCGATCCCTTCGAACACCAGTGAATCCCAGAACAGCGCGTCGGTCTGCATGGCCAGCACCGACACCGTCCACAGCCGACCACAGCAGCGAATGGGAGGAACCTGAGGGAGCGTCACTTCCGGCGGTCAGGTGACAAGGCGTACGCCGTTTCGCACGAGCCAGTCACTCGCTATCGAACAACGATGTCACGCTCCGCGACGGCTCCCCAAGATCTGTGCCAGAACCCACTACTGGCCATGGCAGGGGGTGGTTCAGTTTGGGCATGGGGTGTGTGGTGGCTGGTCGGGTAGGTATACCGAGCGTTCCTGAGCGGTGAGGTCGCGGTTGACGGTGCGGCAGATCTTGCTGATGGCTGCGTCGGGGGTCGGTAGTGCCACGTTCCACAGACGTGTGGTCTGGTCTGCGCTGCCGGTTGCCAGGGTGCGGCCGTCCGGGCTGAAGGCCATCGCGAGCACGGCGTCGGTGTGGCCGGCGAGTGTGGCAAGGATGCCGCCCGTGGCGGCGTCCCACAGCCGTACCGTGTGGTCGTCGCTGCTGGCGGTGGCCAGGGTGCGTCCGTCAGGGCTGAACGCCACGAAGAACACAAGACTAGTGCGCCCGGGCAGGCTTCTGCGGAGGCGACCTGTATCCGCGTCCCACAACTGCACCATGCCATCGGAAGGTGCCGTGGCCAGGGTCCGTCCGTCCGGACTGAACGCCAGGGAGAACATGGGGTTGGTGTGCCCGGACAGGTCTGTGCGGTGGTGCCCGGTGCGGGCGTCCCACAACCGCACCCTGCGGTCTTGGCCACCAGTAGCGAGGGTGTGTCCGTCTGGGCTGAACGCCACGGCGAGCACAGTGTCGCTGTGGCCGTGCAGCTTCTTGAGGAGGCGCCCTGTGTCCGTATCCCACAGCCGTACCGTGTGGTCATCGCCGCCACCGGTGGCCAGGGTGTGCCCGTCAGGGCTGAACGCCACGGAGGCCATTGTTCCACTGGTCCGATTGCCAAGGCTTGTGCGGAAGGTGCCGGTGTCGGCGTCCCACAACTGCACCATGCCGTCCGAGAATGCGGTGGCAAGGGTGTGCCCGTCCGGGCTGAAAGCCACCGAGACCACCATCGAGAAGTCCACGTTCTCACGCTGCTTGGCCAGCCTGCCGCGGATCCTCCCGTTGGCCGTGTTCCACAACCGCACTATGCCGTCGTTGCTCGCGGAAGCCAGGGTGCGCCCGTCCGGGCTGAAAGCCACCGAGGCTATTGCCGCGTGAGGCCCAGAGAGTACGGCCTGAGCCTGACTGGCCGTCATGTCCCACAGGCGTACGGTCTGATCTGCGCTGCCGGTGGCCAGGCTGCGGCCGTCCGGGCTGAACGTCATCGAGAGCACGGTGTTGCTATGCCCTGCAAGCGTGGTCAGAGCTCCGCCTGTGCTCACGTCCCATAACCGCGCCGTGCGGTCCTGGCCACCACCGGTGGCCAGGCTGCGGCTGTCCGGGCTGAACGCCATCGAGACGATACTGGTGGTCCGTTCGCCAAGGCTTCGGCGGAGGCTGCCTGTGTCCGCGTTCCATAGCTGCACCATGCCCTCAGAAGGTGCGGTGGCCAGGGTGTGTCCGTCTGGGCTGAACACCACCGAGACCGTCCCGGTGGTCCGTTCGCCAAGGCTTCGGCGGAGGCTGCCTGTGTCCGCGTTCCATAGCTGCACCATGCCCTCAGAAGGTGCGTTGGCCAGGGTGTGTCCGTCTGGGCTGAACGCCACCGAGACCGTCCCGAAGGTCCGAGGGCCGAAATCTCTGCGGAGGCTGCCAGTGTCCGCGTTCCATAACTGCACCGTATTGTCGGCACGGGCGGTGGCCAGGGTGTGTCCGTCTGGGCTGAACGCCACCGAGACCGTCCCGAGGGTCCGAGCGCCGAAACTTCTGCGGAGGCTGCCTGTGTCCGCGTTCCATAACTGCACCCCGTGCTCGCCGCCGGTGGCCAGGGTCTGCCCGTCCGGATTGAAGGCGACGGATTTCACAGATCCGGTGGATGGAGGCAGGCTTTGACGGAGGCGGCCTGTGCTCGTGTCCCACAACCGCACCGCGTTGCTGCTGCCCGACCGCACCGCATTGCTGCTGCCCAACTGCCTCGTGCCACTGTCACCAATTGTGGCCAGAGTGTGCCCGTCGGGACTGAACGTCACGGCGACTACTGCGGAGCCGGGGTAGGCAGTGATGCGGCGCTGGAGAGGCATGGTGGCAGCGGTGTTAAGGCTTTCCACGGCCTGAGATGTTGGGCTGCTTTGGTAGGCCCGGATGGCCAATAGCGAGGCGAGATCAGAGTTTGTCCCTATGAGTGAGGCGGATTGAGCGGCGAGCTGCCGGGACAGGGCCACCTGCTGCGCGGTATTGGCAGCCTGCCGCTGCCGGTCACTGACCCGGCTCTGATTCCACGCGATCAGACCCGCGGTCACGGCAAGGACCAGGAAGACGGACAGGGTGGCACTGAGCGTGCGCAAGCGCCGGGTGGTACGCGCTGCGGCACGCTCCTCCTGCTCGCGCGCAGAAAGACCAGCAGTGAGGAAGGCCTGCTCCAGGTCGGTCAAGTCTGCGGGGTGCGCACCGCTGAAGTGTTCCTGAGCTGTCGCGAGCCGGCTGCCCCGATACAGCGCACCCGCCTCCCGCCCCAGCTCCTCCCAGGCGCGTGCCGCTTCCGTCAGTTTGCGGTGCGTGCGCAGGCGCTCACGGTCCTCCTCGATCCACCCGCGCAGCCGCGGCCAGGCGGTTAGCAGTGCTTCGTGGGCGATCTCGACGGTGTCATGGTCCAGGGTGAGCAGGCGCGCTGTGGCGAGGGCCTCGATGACGGGGCCGATGTCCTGCTGGCCGGTGTCCTGGAGTTCGGTGCGGTCGGCGGGGCGTCGGGTGTCGGGGGTGCCGTCGCCGGGAGCGACCAAACGCAGCAGCACCCTTCGGGCCGCGGCCGCCTGGGGCTGGGTGAACTGGTTGTAGAGGTCTTCGGCGGTCTTGGCGATCGCGCCGTCCAGAGCCCCGGCAGCCTCGTAGCCGTCCAGGGTCAGGGTTTTGCCCCGGCGGCGGCGCCAGGTTTCCAGCAGCACGTGGGAGAGCAGCGGCAGCCCACCCGGCGCGTCGGTGACCTCGGTGACGAGCCGGGCGGCCAGCGCACGCTCCACCGTCAGGCCGTCGGCTGCGGCCGGCTTCACGATGGCCTCGCGCAGTTCCGCCGGGCTCATCGGACCGGCCAGCACATTCGCGTCGCCCAGTGCGTCGGCCAGGTCGCGGTGTTCGGCGCAGCGGCCGTAGAAGTCGGCGCGCACCGCGATGAGGACCCGTAATCGGCTGCCGGGCGTCCGGGCGGTCAGGAGCAGATCCAGGAAGCGGGCGCGCTCGGCCGAGTCCTGGCAGAGAGTGAAGACCTCCTCGAACTGATCCACGATCACCAACGTGTCCGCCCCGGCGCTGTCGGGACCGGTGCCGGTCGGGTCGAGGAGGTGGGCATGGGCGCGCGCGGGGCGCTCTCCGGGGGTCAGGATCCGGATCGCCGCCGGACGCAGGCTGGCATCCTGCGAGTTTTGCAGGGCGGGGATCAAGCCCGCGCGCAGCAGTGAGGACTTACCGCTGCCAGATGGCCCGAACACCGCCGCGAACCGCCGACCCCGCAGCAGATCCAGCAAATCGGCGGTCAGCCGCGCACGGCCGAAGAACCGGGCGCTGTCGCCCGTCTCGAACCGGGCCAGCCCCCGATACGGCGACTCCCCGCCCTCCCCCTCCTCTGCCAAACCGGCGGCGGTCTCCTCCACGGCCTGCTTCCACCGGGCCTCCCACTCCACCGCATCACCCCCGCACGCCGCCACGTAGGCCAGCACCACTGGCAGCGTCGGCAACTGCTCACCGCTGGCCGCCTGCGACAACGTCGTCACCGAATAACCCGCACGCTCCGCCAGCACCCGGTAGGTGATCCCGCCCGCCTCGTCCCGCAGCTTGCGCAATTCGAACGCGAACCGCTGCACCGGACCCGCCTCCGGATCCACCGGCACCTCACGACGCCCCGCCATCTCCCCCACCCCCAGCCGCCCCCACACAAGGGCTGGCGGCGGCCAACCTACGCACTCCCACCACACCCGCCAAGATCACGACCGGCCATTGTTCGGCCGCCACAACACCCCTGCCAAACAATGCGACAACCGCTCAACTCGGTAATGCAACGCCGGGGAGCCCACCAGCGCCCCGGCACGGTGAAGGAAAAGAAGAGCACTATCCAACTCGAGGAGATGACCTTCCATGACCACAGAGACCTCATACGAAACGCCCATGCTCGCCGAGATCGGTGACTTTGCCGACGTCACCCGCGCCACCTACCGCGGCTTCTGGGTGGACTTCATCGGCGGCTGGTGGTTCTGATCCGCCCTGGGCGGAGCTGAGCACCTGCTCTGAACGCTCCTGAGCGGCGGCTGGCACGGAGACGATCCGTGCCAGCCGTGCGTCTCCCCTATCTCTTACTCATTTACTGAAGGGACCGGCATGGAATTCTTGGTACTTCCCGACCATCCGGGCGGCGCTGCAGCCCTGGCGCTCGCGCCAGCTGCCGGACCCCCACTAACGAAGGTAATTGAGCACCACTCGGGGCGGCCGTGGATTGTGGGCTGCTGGAACGAAGAGGACGTCGTGGTCACCGCTGCGGGCCCGCATCGCGTCGCTCTGCTCGGCCGCACCAATGCGGACGCAGCCGTCCTCACCCGGCGGCTGTGCAACGTCCGGTCGGTCCGCGACCTCGACGGCCTAGCCGCAACGGCCGCTGGAAGCTTCCACCTCGTGGCGTCGATTGACGGAGAGGTGCGCGTCCAGGGCACGCTGTCGGCAGCGTGCCAGGTCTACTACGCCACGGTTGCCGGAGTGACCCTGGCCGCCGACCGCCCCCAAGCGCTGGCCGACCGGCTCAGGGCCGGCATCGACGAGGAACAGGTGGGGCTGGCGCTGCTGTCACCCTTCGGGCCGCCGTGGCCGTTGAGCGAGCGGGGCCTGTGGCGCGGCGTGCGTGCTCCCCGGACCGGGCATTGTCTTGAGATCGGCCGGGACGGCACAGGGCGTACCCGTCAGTGGTGGACTGCTCCGGATCCGGACCGCCCGCTGGGCAACGGCGACATGATCCGGCAGGCGCTGACTGAGGCGGTGGCGACCTGTACTGCGGGCCAGGAGGTCGTCAGTGCCGACCTGTCCGGCGGCCTGGACTCCACCAGCCTGTGCTTCCTGGCCGCCGCTGATCGCCACGACGTCGGCCTTGTGACAGTCCACTACCAGGCGCTGGGCCGGTCCAGTGACGATCGATACTGGGCCCGCCAGGCCGAGGCCGCTTTGTCGGGAGCCCGGCACCTTTTGGTCGCCCCCGGTCAGGCCCCGGACTGGTACGCGCCGCTCGCCCACGCCGTCCATGACCGAGAAGGCCCCCTGCCGTTCGTACGGTCTCGCGCGACCACCGAGCACTTGGCCCGGCTTGCCGCAGCGCACGGCTCGCGACACCATCTCCAAGGCATCGGCGGTGACGAGCTCTTCCACCCCAGCCCGATGGCTCTGCACGCCCTCGCCCGACGGCACCCCCTCGCCGCCCTACCCCATTTGCGCGCCCTGCGCTCCATGCGCCGCTGGTCCCTGCCTGCCACCGCCCGCACCCTCGCCTCCGCACCCTCGTACGCGCAATGGCTGTCCGCCTGCACCAACTCCCTTGCCGACGGACGAGATTGGGGCTCCGGAGCAGACTGGGAGCCGCTGCCAAAACTCCCGCTCTGGGCCACCCCGCACGCCGCGGCGACTGTCCGGCGTCAACTCCTCGCCGCCCTCGCCGCCACCCCGCAGCCGCTGGCTACCCTGCCCGTCCAGCACGAGATGATCCGACTCACCCGCATCAACGGCAGCGCCACCCGCCGCAACTCTCATATCGGCGCTCATACCGGCGTCACTTTCCACGCACCCTTCACCGACGACCGCGTCCTTGAGGCCATGTTGGCGGTACGGCTGGAGGACCGGATGGCCCTGGGCCAGTTCAAGCCCGTGCTCGGCACGGCCCTGCGCGGCATCGTCCCCGCCGGCCTGCTCAGCCGCACGACCAAGGGCGACGCGAGTGCCGAGCTCTACGCGGGACTGCGCCGTCGGCGCGGCGAACTCCTCAAGCTCATGGACGACTCCCATCTGGTCCGCATGGGCCTCGTCGACGCCGACGTCCTACGCACCGTCCTGCGCGCCCTTCACACCGACACCCGGCCCCTGATGCCCCTGGACTCCACCCTCGCCTGCGAATTGTGGCTGCGCACCCTGTCCCCGGCTGACACCGCCCGGGACACCGCCGTCCTCATCCCAGCCCCACGAATTGTCAAGGAAATACGATGACCTTCGCCCTGGCACCTGACGTGTCCGTCACCGACACCGAGTACGGAACGGTCCTGCTCAACGAACGCACCGGCCGTTACTGGCTGCTCAACGACACCGGCGCCATGGTCCTGCGCGCCCTGCTCGACGGTACGTCTTCCCAGGGCATCGTCGCGAGCCTGTGCCAACGTTTTCCCGACGCTGGAACTGCCCAGGCTGAACAGGACGTCGAGAACCTGCTGCACGCCCTTCGCGTTGCCAAGGTGGCCGCGTCATGAGCGGCCAGGTCCTGACTCTCGAACCGTCCACCGCCGTGCGGTGGCACCAGCGCCCCGCCGCCCTGGCCACAGTGGCCGCCGCCCGGCTGCTGGCCCGCGTACCGCCGCGACGCCTGCGCCAGGTCCTCGAACTCGCGAGCCGGGGCGCCCGTCCAGCCGACCTGCCCCAAGCGGTGCGGGCCCGCAACGCCGTCGTGTCCGTCAGCGTCGCCATCGCCGGGCCGCGCTGCCTAGAACGCTCCATCGCTACCGCGTTGCTGTGCCGCCTGGGCGGCACCTGGCCACAATGGTGCACCGGCGTGACCACCCAGCCCTTCGCCGCGCATGCCTGGGTCGCCGTGAACGGCACCCCGGTCGGCGAGGACCCCGACGCCGTCGCCGACTTCCACCTGGTGATGTCCGTTCCGGCCCGCCAATGACCCCCCGCATACCCGATGGCCTTGGTCAAAGCCGCAGGCACCCGCATCCTGGCAGCGGGCTGACAAGCGAAGCTCCCCGTCCCCGCGGCGGATGCGATGGGTGCGTATGTCCTTGACCTGGCCGGAGCCTTCACACGGAGCGCGCCCTGCCGAGCCGTTGCCACCTGTTCTTCGCTGCGCAGGCGTGACCGCCTGGTGCGCGGCGAGTGCCAGGTGGAAGCCGGGTGAGGCCATGTCGCGGGTCTTCACTGGCGCTTTTGGCGCGGTCGGATCCGCAGCCGGGGTGGTGCCCGCCGCCGGGGCAGTCGGGGCGGCCGTCGCTCCGACGGGCAGGGCCCGGACCGTACGGACTGCTTCCGGGCCCGCCGCGTCGTTGGCCGCGCGGATGATCCGGGACGTGATCAGGCGCAGCTGGGTGGCGTGGGCGGGCGAGTCGGGGCGCAGGTCCAGTGGCCCGGTTTCTGCGTGGAAGGCGACGGCCTGGACGTGCTCGGGCAGTTGCGGGTGAGATGGCGGCCGCGGTG
>NZ_CP108790.1:0-104842 GCF_045207585.1 Streptomyces sp. NBC_00887 | reverse complement strand
ATCGCTGCGCGATGGGCAAGCGAACCACCGGGCTGCGCCCGGTGGTTGCGCTCCCGCTCCGCGTCCGCGCCGGCACCTCGCTGCGCGAGGTGCTCACCTCCCGGACTGTGTCCGGGAGGTGAGGGTCCGTCCGCTGCGCACCCGGACCGGGCCTTGCTGTGCAAGCCCGGTCCGGTCCTCCGCTTCGCTCTGTATCGGGTTGGGTGGGTCCGCTGCGCTCCCCCGCCCAACGGTCCCTACGGCTGCGCCTCCAGGACCTTGTGGCCCGCTGGCGCGGGCCAGGCTGGCTGCGAAGGTGGGGGTCGCTCGTTCGTGTGGTTCCATGGTAGTGCATGCCTCGAATTGATGCAGCATGTAGTATTGGCGAAAATACTAGACAGGTAGGAGATCATGCAGCTGTCTTCAGGTGTCGCCATGAGCACGGACTTCGCCGCGATCATGGCATCCATTAATGGCGCGCTTCTTATTCTTGGTTTCGTGGAGCTGATTACAGGAGCAAGTGCCACTCGGAAAAAATCGAATGCTGTCACTGATAAATACCAGCAACATCTCGTAAGGGCATACCAAGTGCAGCAACAAGTGGTCATCTTAAGTGCATTGGAGGCCAAAGAGCTTAAAAAGCAATTGTCGCGATATTACGCGCTACGAGTGTGGGCAAGTCATGGCGGAAAAGTATTCACAAGAATTTGGGTGTTGCTGTCATCCGTACTAGTGGTCGGGCTGGTTGGTATTGCCCACTGGGCTTCCCTTGAGAAGCCTGGAAAGTCCAGTACTCTGGCAAGCTTTTTGGTGTCCAGCCTCACGATCAGCTTCCTCTACTTAGCTCTGGCAACCATCGTACGAATGAGATGCGACAAGAATTACGACTTTCTCGAAGCATGCTATGTGTGGGCAGATCGTTTGGATATTCCTGCCCATGAGGCACGCAAAACGGTACGGAAGTTGCACAGAAATAATCGCCCAGTCCCTAAAAGAGTATTTATCCGTCATGCATATACAGCCCTGTTCTTACGTTCTGGTTATGAGCTTGGTAAGCGAAGGATCGAATAGACTACTTGGCGCCAGAAAGAAAAAGGATGACAGGTATTCAGCTCAAGAACCATCAAGTAGTGCAGAGGGCAAGCTTTCGAAAGTGGGTGGGATTTCCTACAAGGTCATCTGTGCCCCCTCAGGGCGCCCGCGGCACCATCGTGTCCGCGACCGGCTCGGGCAAGACGATCACCGCCGCCGCATGCGCACTGGAGTCGTTCGCGGACGGCCGGATCCTCGTCACCGTGCCCACCCTGGACCTGCTCGCCCAGACCGCCCAGGCCTGGCGGGCCGTCGGCCACCAGGCCCCGATGGTCGCGGTGTGCTCACTGGAGAACGACCCGGTGCTCAACTCACTGGGGGTGCGCACCACCACCAACCCGATCCAGCTCGCCCTGTGGGCCGGAACCGGGCCCGCAGTCGTGTTCGCCACGTACGCCTCTCTCGTGGACCGCAAGGACATCGACGCGCATGTGGACCAGCGGAAGACGCGCGGTCCGCTGGAAGCCGCCCTGGCGGGCGGGGAGCGCCTGTACGGGCAACAGATGAGCCCGTTCGACCTCGCCATCGTGGATGAGGCCCACAGCACCGCTGGTGATCTTGGGCGGCCGTGGGCGGCGATTCACGACAACGCCCGTATCCCGGCCGACTTCCGGCTCTACCTCACCGCCACCCCGCGCATCCTCGCCGCAGCCCGCCCGCAGAAGGGCGCGGACGGCCAGGAGGCGGAGATCGCATCCATGGCCGACGACCCGGACGGCACGTACGGCGCGTGGCTGGCCGAGCTCGGGCTCTCGGAGGCGATCGAGCGCGAGATCCTCGCCGGGTTCGAGATCGACGTCCTGGAGATCCACGACCCCTCCCCCGTCCTCGGTGAGTCAGAGGAAGCCCGGCGCGGCCGCCGCCTGGCCCTGCTGCAGACCGCGCTCCTGGAGCACGCCACCGCGTACAACCTGCGTACGGTCATGACGTTCCACCAGAAGGTCGAAGAGGCCCGCGCGTTCGCGGACAAGCTCCCCGAGACCGCAGCCGAGCTGTATGTGAACGACGCCTCCAACGCCGACCTGGCCGCCGCCGACAAGCTGCCGAAGTCCTCCATCGACGCGGAGTTCTACGAGCTGGAGGCCGGCCGCCACGTACCCCCGGACCGTGTCTGGTCAGCATGGCTCTGCGGCGACCACCTCGTCACCGAGCGGCGCGAGGTCCTGCGGCAGTTCGCCAACGGCATCGACGCCGCGGGCCGGCGGGTCCACCGGGCATTCCTCGCATCCGTCCGCGTGCTCGGGGAGGGCGTCGACATCACCGGCGAGCGCGGCGTCGAAGCCGTCTGCTTCGCCGACACCCGCGGCTCCCAGGTGGAGATCGTCCAGAACATCGGCCGCGCGCTCCGCCTCAACAAGGACGGGTCCACGAAGGTCGCGCGGATCATCGTGCCGGTCTTCCTGGAACCTGGCGAGGACCCGACCGACATGGTCGCCTCCGCCTCGTACGCCGGACTCGTCGCTGTACTCCAAGGCCTGCGCAGTCACGACGAGCACCTAGTCGAGCAACTCGCCTCCCGCGCACTCACCCACGGGCAGCGCAAGATCCACGTGAGGCGTGACGAGGACGGGCTGATCGTCGGCACCGGCGGCCCGGAGCACGGTGACGGTGAGGGCCAGGAGGACAACGACACCCAGGCCGCCGCCGAAGCCGCCCTGCTCCACTTCTCCAGCCCACGCGACGCCGCCACCATCGCGGCGTTCCTGCGCACCCGCGTCTACCGACCCGAGTCCCTGGTCTGGCTCGAGGGCTACCAGGCCCTCATCCGATGGCGGAAGGAGAACGAGATCACCGGCCTCCACGCCGTCCCCTACGACACCGAGACCGAGGTCGGCGTCACGAAGAACTTCCCGCTCGGCCGGTGGGTCCACCAGCAACGCAAGGCCCTGCGGGCCGGGGAACTCGAGGAGCGCCGTAAGACCCTGCTGGATGCGCCGGAGGCCGGGATGGTCTGGGAGCCGGGTGAGGAAGCCTGGGAGAGCAAGCTTGCCGCGCTCCGGTCCTACCGCCGGGCAACCGGGCACCTCGCGCCCCGGCAGGACGCCGTCTGGGGCGAGGGCGAGGCGATGGTGCCCATCGGGCAGCACATGGCCAACCTGCGCCGCAAGGGCGGCTTGGGGAAAAACGTGGTTCGGGCGGCGGACCGCGCGAAGCAGCTTGCCACGGTCGATAAGGACTGGGACTGCCCGTGGCCGCTGGACTGGCAGCGGCACTACCGTGTCCTCGCGGATCTGGTTGATGCCGACGGCGTCCTGCCCTACATCGCGCCGGGCGTCGTCTTCGAGGGCGACGACGTGGGCAAGTGGCGGTGGCGGCAGCAGGAGCCGGGCACGTGGGCGCAGCTGTCGACCGAGCAGCGGGAGCGGCTGTCCGCGCTGGGCATCAAGGGCGTTGAGGCCCCCTCTCCCGCCCCGGCAGCCGCTCGTATGACGAAGGGCCCGAGCCAGGCGCAGGCAGCGTTTCAGCGGGGTCTGGCGGCCCTCACGCAGTGGGTCGAACAGGAAGGCGCGGGCCGGCCCGTCCCCCGCAGCCGCAGCGAGACGATCACGATCGACAGCGAGACGGAGCCGGTGATCGTGAAACTGGGCGTGTGGATCTCGAACACCAAATCGAGGAGAGACCGGCTGGACGCCGCCCAGCTCGCCGCGCTCGCGGAGCTGGGCATCGACTGGGCGCGACCTCCACGGGATATCGAGACCACCCCGGCGCGGCCCGCGCTGCAGCCCGCACCGCCGGCAGGTCCGCCACAGCGTGACCACCACGATGAGTGCGACAAAGCCTCCTACCAAGGCGGCACGTGCACCTGCGACCTCATCGAGCAGTACGGACCACCCTCCGAACGCGACGACTACTGAGAACTGACACACCCGACCGGGCGCCGGACTCTTTGGTCCGGCGCCCGTCCCGTCGCCGGCCGAACACGGAAACGCCTCTGCAATACGGAGTGAAACGCGGCCTCCGTTTCACGCGCGCGTTTGCAAGACGGGCCGGATGTCCTTGAGGGACAGGAGGGCCTGTCGTTTCGGTGTTAGTCACCCCAGCCCGTGAGTTGGTGACGGTAGTCGCCAAGCCGGGTCAGGACAATGTCCCCATCCGTGGTCAGGACGCTGGGCTGATGCGCCCCCATGTCTGCCAGCAGGTCGGAGGCGAGGGCGCAGGCGGCGACGACAGCCTCTCGTTTGTCGTTGATGATGGCGGCGAGATTCGCTGTGGTCTGGGCCGGAGTTGGCGGGAGCGGCGCAGGGGGGCCGTCGTTGAAAGCGTGTTCCGATACCCGCAGGTACACCGGGGCGTCGCTGTCGTCGAAGCGGTGGAGTGCAGCCGAGATCATGAGGTCGCCTGCCGCTCCGGACTCCGCCGCCCAGGCCGCCGATGCCTGCACCAGGGCTACGAGGTCGAGCTCCAGGCCGCGGTGGTACAGAATCCTGGGGCCTTCGGGGTCGTGCTGGCTGCTTCGAATGTTGATCGGCCGTGCCGCGAAGAAGCTGCCGTCCTGATGGAGCTGGCCGGTGGGGACGCCTTCGAAGCGGACTTGGCGTCGGCCAACCAGTACGGGGCGGTGCGGTCGCGCGTTGGTGGTGATCGCTTCCTGGGCGACCATGGCGAACCGGTCGAACGCTGCTTCCCGCTCGGCTTGGGTGGTCAGGGGGTAGGCGCCTCGGACAGCTGGAACCGCGGCCAGAGTGAGCCAGCCCGGATAGTCGTTCGCCCGAGGGCGGCGCCCGTGCTCTGTGCTGCTCAGGTAGGCCGACAGGTAGCCCAGACCGGAGGTGCCAACCTGGTGCAGGCGGTCGACGTCGTCGGAGGCGGCCTGGAAGCGGTCGCGGTAGCGCTGGGCGATCTCGGATTCGGCGAGCGTTCGCGTGGTGGTGCCGTGTCGGACGTGCACGCGGAAGTTGTAGTCGTTGCCCGGGGCCGCGACGGCGTGTGGGGTCTGCGTGCTCGGGGGCACGGTGAGGAGCCAGTAGACCTTGCCGACCTCGGTGCTCGACTTCACGGAGCGCACGCCTACGTGGGGCACGACGGGCTGGATCCAGTTCGCGAGAACCGAGCGGATCCACTCCTCACCTCGCCCCGGGGCCGGTCCGGAAGGGGCGAGGGCGTGAGCATGGTCCTGCTTGCCGTCGTCGACACCGATGACGACCATGCCGCCGGCGGTGTTGGCCATGGCGCACACGTCCTTGGCGAGTTCCTTCTTGCCCGCGTCGGTGCCCTGGTAGAAGTCCTTCTTCCAGTCCAGATCGACACCCTCGGGTATCTGGCTGTCGACCGCCCGCTGGAGATCGTCCTCGGTGAGGTCGTCGGGGTGTCGTCCCAGGGTGGCAATGAGCCGGGCAGGCAGAGCCATCGGTACTCCAGTGCGTATCCACCATCGTGCTGGCGGTTGCCAGCCTGATCACGCTAAACGGATCAGGCTGGCTGCCATTAGGGATTTCCACAAGTGCAGTAGCGGGGTGCTGGGCCCCGCCGTTCAGGCGCAGAGTCAGGCGGCGACACCGGCGATGAAGACGATGAACGCCCCGAGGCCGAAGCAGATGAAGGACCACTGCACGTGTCGGTGCTTGCGCCAGGCGATGTCGCTCATCTTGATGAGCTGCTGGCTGAGAACCGGCAGGACATCGGTCTGCTGGAGCGCAGTCGCCAGTTCAACCGACTCACGATGTCGGAGATGGCCGAAGTAGATGAAGTGGGAAGGAGCCTCAGTCTTGAGATCCTTGGAAGCGCGGAGACGAGGAACGACCACCAGCGTCGCGAAGATTCCCCCAACCAGGATGAGCATGGTGCCCAGCCACAGCGGGGCCCGTACGCCCCAGCCGTGAAGATCGGCGAACATCTGGTCGTCAGCGGAGAGGGCGATGATGCCGGCGGTAGCTGCGGATTCGAGAGTGAGAGCGAAGGACGCCTTGGCATCGACGCGGGCCGTCCACTCGCCTATCGCCCCGTGGATCCGCCAAGCCGTCTCGATGGCTTCAGGTGACATGCTCAGAGCCCCCAACAATAGTTGGAGCGGTAGATCGTCATCCATTCGCCGCCGATATCGGAACCGCGGGCTTCCCACATGTCGGTGCCGTCAGCAAGCTTCGCCTCCGGGCTGAGCATCTTGTAGACGTCGGCGGTGATGTACGTCGCGTGCTGGTGTGGCTCTCGAACGTCGCTGAGTTTCGCAGCTACGTTCGGGGCCCGCCCGATCGAGACGAGGTCACTGCTGTCCCTCACGCCTGCGCGGGCGATGAACGCTTCACCCGAGGCGATTCCGACGCACATGGTCAGTTCGAACCCGTCGCGCTGCAGGTGGGGAAGCTTGGTGTACAACGCCGGTTGCACGATGCTCGTGATCGCATAGTTGATCTGCAGCGCGGCGATCGCGGCGCTCGAGTTCTTGGATTTCCCGATGAAGATGGCCATGACCCGGTCGCCGTCGTAGCTGCGGATCTCACCACCCTTCCGCTTGATGATCTGGGAAGCAGTTCTCAGGGAAGCCCGGAGCACCTTACCTGCGGTCTCAGGGCGGAACTCACGTGCGAGCTTCGTCGACCCCAGCAGGTCGGCGTAGAGGTAGACGGCGTCCAGCTTCACCGCGTCGTTCGAGTACAGCTTCACGTCGTCGGTCCCTGGCACAACGTAGCCGTTGCGTGTGGTCCATGGTGTACCGACCAGCTTGTCCACATCAGACCGAATGTCATCACCCAGCGACATAAGCCCCTCCCCCGCCCGTATCTGAACTTTGCGTGGAACGTAGCAGCAGGTACTGACAGTCCACGGACCTTACGCAACTCTTCGGTGCGGGCAGCCGCCGCCAGCACTTCCCGTGCACTGGGACTTGCTCGCCTGAGGCCATCCGGCTCCCCAGCCTCGCCGTGCTGTCAGCGGGCGTTCCTCCAAGTCGGGATTGCGTGGCCCTCCAGCTCCGCGAGCCGCAGCGCTCCCAGGGGTACTCGGTGCGGACGACCGCGCCGCTGTCCGTGCACGTCGCGATGATCGAACGATCGTCCACCCAGCTCATGCAGTCGCCCGCCGGCCGCAAGGCCCACCGGATCCACTCCGACCGGGTGACGGCCATGCGCATCACGCCCTGACCACGGCCCGGGCAGTTGGTCGCAGACGCGCCACTTTGCCGTAGCTCTACGGGAACAGGGCCTACAGCAAAGTGTCACCTACGCCGTCGGGGAGGGTGCCCAGCGAGAAGCGTGGCTTCTTGTCCGCCGGGATCTGCGGCCAGCGGACCCCGGCAGCGGCGAGGTCGTCCAGCGTGGCGATGTTGCCGGTGTGGATCGCCTCCAGGATCTCGGCTTGCTGGGGTTCAAGGCCGACTAGGCGGGCCAGGACGGAGAGTAGGTCGAGGAACTCGCCGGTCCAATCCGGATCCCACGCTGTGGTGTTGACGTCGTCGAGCGGAGAGCTGCGGCGGCCACTGGGTTCCTTCTTGCGGTAGTCGAACCACGACTTGATCACGTTGCGGCCGCCGACTGCGTAGTCCCGCACCTGCGGCGTGACCGGCCCGAACTCCCCGTCGCCCATGACGATGGTCTGGCGGTCTTCGTCATAGGTCAGTGTTTCCGGCAGCGCCGTGACGGGCTTCTGGCTGAGTGGGCGCTGCGGGTCCCCGGCCAATAGCCGCACGTCGCCCGCGGGCCTCCCCGGTCCGGTGAAGCACTGTCCGTACGTGTGCAACCAGAGTGCCTGACGACCGAGATCAACCGCCCTTGCCCAGAGCCCGGCGTCGGTCGTGATGGGGATCCGTATCCCAGGCGTGGTCAGTTCATCGGCGAATGTATTGGTGAACGCCGGGTGCGCGACAACGCCGGCGACGTACGCGAGGACGTCCTTCGGGGCGGCGGTGATGCCGAGGATGCCGGTGAGTGCCGTGGTCAGGCCCGGCGCGAGGTTGGGGGTTCCGTCGGGGTGGAGGAATGGGAGGGTTCTGCCGCCTTCGGAGCCCTTGAAGTAGTGGAAGTCCGGGATTAGGGCGGAGAAGACCACACCCGGCCCGGACTGGATGCTCTTTCGGTTCTGCTCTACGACGAAGACCTGCCCAGGTACGCGGGCGGCCCACAGGTCGCGGCGGGGCATGTCCATCACACGGGGATCGGCGACCACCCATTGTCGGTCGAAGGCCCGGTACCCGACGCGCGCGGCGGCGGGCTTGGGCGCGGTCTCCCGGAGGAGGGGCTTCTCGGGCGTGGGGTTGGTGTCGTCGCCGGGCAGGCGCGGTTTGGTCTTCTTGAGGTTGGCGTCGCGGCCTTCTTTGAAAAGCGTGGCTTTGCGCTCACGGTCGCCTTCACCGATGAGCTGGGACCACCGGCGTTCCAGGACGCCGCGGCTGGGCGCGTAGACCCAGGTGCGGGTCGGAAAGACGCCGGGTGAGTACCAGGGCAGGAGGTCGTCGAGTGCTGGGTGGGTGTCCCATTGGCTGGTGCTGGCGGGGGTGAGGGGGGCCGTCCAGTCGGTGCGGCAGTCGCGCCATCCGTCGTCGTCGAGCTGGGTAGTGGCCAGGGCGGCGAACTTGTCAGCGCGGCGCCCGGTCAGGGCGCGGTGGCGGATGCGGGCCGGCATGGCGTCGTCGGTGTCTGCGCGGCGGACGAAGATCCCGATAGCGAGGGGCTGGCGCACGCCGGGAAAGATCCGGGTCGGCACGTCCGGAGTCTGGCCTTCCGGAGTGCAGTCGATGATCCATCCCTCGGAGGCGTAGCGGCGCAGGTATGCGCGCATTCCCTCGAAGGCCGGGCCGGTGAGGTAGCCGGAGGTGGTGATGAAGGCTATGACGCCGAGGTTGCCGTCCTCGGCGGCGGGGGTGGATTCCCAGACCTTCCAGGTGGCCCAGCGCCAGAAGAAGACGTACAGGTTTTTCAGCTTGGCCTTGAATCGGCTCATCCCGGGGGTGACCCAGTCGTCGAGGATGGCCTGGTTGCCCTTGTTGGTCTTCAGTTCCAGGCCGCCGTTTTCGACCCAGCCGCCAGCGCCGTTGGCGAGTTCGGCGTAGGGCGGATTGCCTATGACGACGGTGATGTTCGCCCGGGCCTTTATCTCGTTGGCCTTGCGGCGGGAGGCCGCGATGAGCTGCAGAGCGGACCTCAGCTGTGTCTCGGCCGCGTGGGGGTTGTCGAGGGTGTCGGTGACGAACAGCTTGAGTCCGCCGTCCGGTGGCGCTGCCTGGTAGCGGTTCAGCTGTTCGGCGGTCCGCAGCTCGGCCACTGCGTACGGGCCCATCTGCAGCTCGAACCCGGCGACCCGTTCAGCGGCCCGGGTGACTGCGCCGGAGACCGCGCCCGGCCCATCGTGGGCTGCGGCGTTCGCGGCGATCCGCTCGAGCACCGCGTGCAGGTAGGTTCCCGTCCCCATGGCAGGGTCGACGGTGAAGACGCCGGGGTCGGCGAAGCCCCGCTGCTTGCCGAGGCGGGTGATAAGGACGTCGTCGGTGAGCCGGACCATCTGCTCGACGACCTCGACGGGCGTGTAGTACGAGCCGGACCGCTTGCGCAATTCGGGGTCGTACTCATCGAGAAAGTGCTCGTACAGGTGCAGGTAGGTGTCGCGGCCGCCGCGGCGTATGCGTTCCCAGTCGACGGCGTCGACGGTGCGGGCCAGCAGGTCCAGCGTGACCCGGAAGTCGCGGGCGACGTCGTCCGTGAGGAGCTGCAGCGCGCGCCCCATCAGAGAGTGGTCGGCACGGAGCTTCTCACCGATCGTATGGAGGGACTCGCCGAAGACGGTGATGCCCTCGGTGCGGGCCAGGAGGAGGGCGAACGTCACGGTCTGCGCATATCCGTCAGCGAACGTCGCCTCGTCCGCGTGCGGGAAGAGCATCGCCCGCCACTCGGCGGCCAACCCGAGGAACGGCTGCAGGCGCTCGTCCGCGCCGCCCCGCACCTCCACGTGCTCGGCCGCCAGCTGGTCCAGCACCTCCCCACGCAGCAGCCGCGTCATCCGCGCGATGGACGTCACCAGGCCGCCGAGGCTGGTGATCGGCGCCGGCTTCCAGATCAGGACGTCCGCCAGCAGCGTCTCGAACTCCGGGGGAGCGGTCACCCTGCCGTCGTAGAGGTCGCCCGTGAAGTGCACCGTGCGCCGGTGCTCGCCATCCTGGTAAAGGCGCCACTCGGTGCCGTTGGTGTACAGCAGGTTCGGTAAGTCCTGCTGCCGGTCCCACTGCACTTTGTCGTGGCCCCGCAGGGCGGCCGGGGCGACGGCCTTGCCGGGTGCCTTGACCTCTATGTATCCGATGATCGCCCCGTCGATGCTGACCCCGTAGTCCGGCCGCACGCGCCTCTCGGTATCACGCACCTCGTCATGAAAAACGGCCTGTACCCCGAGCTTTGGCCCGGCTGTCCGCAGCAGTTGCTCCAGCGGTGTGCGGATCGCAGCCTCCGGCTCCCCTGGGCCGGCAAGCTTCTTCGCGCACTCGCTGCCGAACCCCTTGACGGCTCCGGCAAGCCAACGCGGTATCTCTCCCACAGTGTCCCCCCCAATCGAACAAACCGCGATCATGTCAGACGAGGGTCCGGAGTTAACAGACCGTCAGCCAGTATGCAAGGCACTGACGTTGGGGAAGTGCGGCCTTGGGGACCAATGGGGCAGTCAGCATCGGTGAGATTGATCTTGAACGGCCTTGGGGCAGCGGTACAGCGGTTGACGCTAAGCCGGTGATCATGGGATCGCAGGTCGGGGGCGGGTCTACCGCAGCTCGGCGTTCAGGTGGGGCTGGGTCTGGAGCCGTTCGCGTAGCTCGATCTCCTCGGCGGTGAGCGGCTCCCCGGGCTGGCGGATGCGGACGGGCTTGGGCCGCATCGGTAGGCCGTCGTCCGCCGCGGCGGCCTCAGCTTCCGCGAGGGCCCGGTACAGCGAGGCGACCGACGGGGACTTGCCCGCGTTCTTGCCGACCTTGATGGTGAGCTTCCTCGCGATCTCGGGGACGGGGACGCCCTTGTCCTTGAGCGCGACGGCGAAGGTGAGCATGTCGTCGTCGATGACCTTCGGGCGTCCGCCGTGGTTGCCCTTGGACGCGGCGATGACCTGGCCTTCGAGGGTCTTCTCCCGGATGTAGTTGCGCTCGATCTGCCCGGCGACGGCGAGGACGGCGAAGAACATGGCGCCCATGCCGTTGGGGTCGTAAATGCCCATCGACCTTCGCCGCGAACCCGACGCCGCGAGCCGGCTCCCCCGGGGCAGGGCCGGCGGACGCTACCTGTGCTGTGCCTGCGGGAGCACCCTGATCTTCACCGGGTCGGCCACTCCCGACTCTGGGTTCACCCCGCGCTTCCGCCACCCCGGGGCCCGGCGGGGCGCGGACCGGTGCTCGGCGACGGCACCTCACCAGGCCGACATCCAGACCGATCTCGCCGTTGTCCTGGACCTGGCCGGCCAGCTGGCGTGCGCGTTGCCCGGGGCTGCTATCTGGCTCCAGGCCGACCCGCGGCTCGCCGGACAGCGCTGGGACCTGCCTCCCGCACTCGTCGTCCGCCAGGGCGCCCAGGTCGTCGTCGAACGCCTCCGCCGGCCGCTCTCCAAGACGCTCGCCGAGACCCGCCTGCGCAACGTGCGGAGCGTCTACGGCGAAGATACGGCGCACTGGTGGGTCTTCGACCGCGACGACACCCAGCAGTACATAGGCGCCGGCACCATCAGCGTCCGCCCCCATGGCAAGCTCGACACCCACCACAAAGTGCGTCCCACGCCGGTCCAGCGGCAGCTCGTGCGCAGCGGTGCCACGGTGTGCTGGATCTCGAAGGGCACGGTCCTCATCCCTTACGGCGGTCACCCTGGCACCTACCCGGCTCGCGACGGTGAGGACTGGAGCGGCGAAATGGCCTCCTGGTCGAAGGACTGGAAGATCTCCCACCCCTGCCCGGCGACGGCGCCACCTGGTGGGGTCTGATCCCCCTCCCCCTGTCCGGCCTCGAGCATCGCACCGGATTCCGCCCGGCTCCCGCGTTCCAGCTGATGGCCGCACTGGAGAAGGCCCAGAACGGCCGTGAGGCGCACCGTCGCCGTCTCGCCCGCGAACACGCCCAGCAGCCGGTACCCCGGTCCCCAGTCGCCGTCCCCGCCTCGGCCGCGCCTGCCCAGTTGTCCACCGAAGGGTCAGCACTCCTCCCTCCCGCCCAGCCCGTTCAGCCGATGCTCCCGCCATCCACCTGCGGCCAGCCCTTCACAGGCACCCCCGTCGCCCCGTGCTCCGCGCCCCCGGTTCGGCTGGCGCAGCCTGCTACGAATCCGCCGTTTCGGAAAAGGGACGCGGTGACGGATGCGCACAGCGGCCGAGCAGGGGGGTAGAACGCATCCACGTCCTAACGTTCCCGGTCTGATTCGGAGTTCTGCCACGTCACGTGGTGAGCGTCCGTTGGGCCAGCTTGCTGGGACGCTTCTCTTTCGGCATGTTTCCCTCCCGGGGGTACACAGGCCGTCGCCCGTGCTGTCACCGTTCGGCTCAGGGCCTCAGATGTCCCCGATTCAAGTTCGGGTGCGCAGGCCTGCGCCCGGTCGCTTTCAGGGGCAGGCCAGACAGCCAGTGCTGAGCCGTCTACGTGGGAAGTGTGAAGCGGTCCTGGTGAGCAAAAAGGGCGGTCACGGCGGGCTGGAGATTCCCTTGGTCAGCGAGGTCGACGTTCTCGGGGTTGGCTGCATTTGCCAGGAGTCCGGAGAGCTGATGAATCGCGTTGGCCACCCGTGTCGCCTTCAGCCGGGCCGGGTTGAGGTCGGAAGTTCCTCGGACGGTCGGCGTCTCTTGGAGAGCCGCGTCGGCGTCGTAGGCCTCCCGGAGGCGCTTGGGCCAGGGCATGCTGACTGCTGTTTCCGGCAGCGGCGTGCCGGTGTGCATGGCGCTGCGCATCGCAGTTTCGTGCATCTTCTGTGCGCTGACCGAGTGGTCCGCCCTGGTCTGGAGGTCGGGTACGTTCAGCAGCCGCTGGGCAAGCTCCCGGATCGTGGTGGCGTTGCTGACCGCCCATGCACGTTCAGCGCGCCGGTCGCGTTGGTCGCGGGCGTACTCAATGCGTTCTTCCTGCGTCAGCGTAGAGCCGTGCAGTTCATCCATGTCGGTGCGGAGCTGGAGGTAACGGCGTTCGGCTGCCTGCCTGCTCCGCAGCTCCAGTGCCTCAGCCAGGCGTGCCCAGGTGACCTTCTTACTGCGGGCGGTAGCGATGAGGCGGCGTTCGTCCTCGGCCAGCTTCTCGCGCAGCGCTCTGATGACCAGGATGCTGGCGAGGACGTCCGTCTCGGTGAGCTCGTCGGCGGCGTCCAGTTCGACGAGCTTTGCAAAATCGTCGTATTTGTCGGCGACTTCCTTCAGCGTGCCGGTCGGAGGGAGGGCGCCGGAAGTATTTGCCATCTCTCCCGCCCAGCCGGCCGGAGCTTGAGGGGTGGTTAGGTGCTGCCAGGCGTGCAGCCGGTTTCTCTCGGCCTGGGGGCGAACAAGTAATGTCGCCTTCTGGACGACCCTTTGTGTCGTCTTCCGGATGACAAAATGCGGTACGGGCATCTTTATATCTCCGAATTCAAGGGGAAGGGTTATTCGCCGGTGTCGATGTCGACCCCGCCGCGGGGCGGCCGTCGCCGTCTCCAGGCCGCGCGAGCACCTGCCAGGAGCGCAGCGGCCGTGGCGAAAGCTGCAGCTCCGAGGAACTGGGCGCCAGCATCACGAAGGATGGAAAACATGCAGGTAGGACGCACATTGAGAGCCGGTGGTCGTGCGTCGCTCTCCTCACTGATCTGCAGGGTTGGGGTGGGGATGCTGCTCGGCTCGTACAGCTCGGACCACGGTTAACGGCCCGCTCTACTCAGGTGCCCTTCTTCCAGCGCGGAGCAACGGTGACGTGCGGGCACAGGGAGCTCACGCCTTGCCACCAACAAGTCTTACCGAAGTTTCACCGCACATATGACACCTGACGAATTCGCTACCCTGCGCCAGACCTGCAATGTGGGCATTTCGATTTCACGACTCAATCGAAAGAAAGCGGAATTCCATCTTCACGCATCTGTGAGATATAGGCCCCTGGGATGCGCGCGCACCGATGCGGGCACAACCTCCTCCCGCGCTGCATCAGGGCTTCGCGACGGGTACCGGGAGCAACCAGCACAGACCCGTCGCTCGCTTCAGCAATTTTCAGAGGTTGATGGTGGGCTGTCGGCGTCCGTGATCACCTCCCTCGACGTCCGTGTCTCACGCATATGGCCACCGCTGGCGCGCCTCCCCGAGGTTTCGGCGGTCACCTCGCTCGGTCAGCTGGGGCATCGAGACCTCCGCGCGGTTCTACAGTGTGTAAGTGACCAGTTACCTGATCTACACCGACGACTCCGGTGACGAGATATCAAGCCTGTACACCGCAGTGTTGGTGCCGATGGAACGCTGGTCCAAGGTGCTTCGGCAGTGGCTGCTGTTCCGTAAGTGGCTGTACAGGAAACATGGAGTGCCGGCGGACTACGAGCTGCACACGTATGAGTGGCTCAAAGGCCAGGGTGAGCCAGTACCTGACGATCCGAAGAACTTGGTGAACACGAGTCAGGGCTTACGCCGCGAGATCGCAGAGAAGGCCCTGAAGCAGATAGGCGTGCTGAAGGACCATCAGGTGCGGATCCTGACCTGCGAGACGCCGGGGGCCGTGAAAGCAGATGCGTATGTGGCATTGATCGACGCCTTGAACGCAGAGCTGGACAAGGAAGACGCGTGGGGTGCGGTGATCGTGGATGGGGGTAAAGACAACGTTCAGGATCCACACGTTCGGGCTGCGCACCGGGCACTGAAGCTGGACTCACGGCGCGTCGTGGAAGACGGTTGGCTGCAACCTGCTCAGGCGAGCCAGCTTGTACAGATGGCGGACCTGGCGGTGCACTGCGCTTACCAGGCCGCCCGCCAAAAGCCGGGCCGGCGGTTCATGTGGGACTGGTACGCCCAGTACCTGCATGAGATGGAGCTGTCCTGCAGATGCCCGTAAACAAAACAGGCCCCGGCGTTAGCCGCGGGCCTGCTGTCGATCAGCCTAACCGCAGGCTCTGCGTACGCAGGAGCGGTCTGGCCTTAATAGGCTACCAAGCTACCTGCAAAAATGTCCACATGTGAGCCACTGGAAATGGCAGAAAACCTTAAAAGATGCAGGTCAGCATGAACCCTCTCCGGGAGTCCATCTCTGGCCGCAAGATCGTCCAGGCAAGCCGCTGAGGGGCGGTCTCTCGCCTAGGAGAGGTTTTCCAGTACCCAGGGAAGGTCTTCGTCGAGAACGGCCGCTCCTAGCACTTCGCCCCACCAGCCTGCAGCCTCCGCGGGCGGCCAGCGCACGCAGAGCAGACCGTGCAAAACGGCCGAAGGGCCACCAGCGACGCTGGTGGCCCTTCGTAAGTCATAACCCCGGAAGCATGCCAAAGCAGGGGCCGCACGGGGTCTTCATGGTGTGCTCCGTGATGGCACAACCTCCCCCTGAGCGTTTCCTGCCGCAGCGCGATTGTCACTTGGTCGGCTGGCGCCCTACCATGCCGCTGCTGGCAGCCAGAACGCCGCTGTAGACCTGTACCGCTGGAACATCGCCGCGTCCGCCGCCGTGTACGAAGGGCTGGGAGCCAGCGGCCGGAGCGGGCAGCCCCTGCTGGCTACTACGGCGGTCCGGGTGCCATCCGCCAGCGCGGCTCGAGGTCGGCGTCGGCAGCCGACCTTGGTTCTGGGGTCGTGCACATGCTTGAGGGCGGCGCGGGCCGCCACCCGATCCGGACCCTCCAGCCTCGTCCAGTACGGGTGGGTGATCACGAAGGTGGTCAGCTCCAGGATCAGCGCCCGGCACCCGGCCAGGCGCTCGGCCTAACTGATGGTTTCAGAATGAGGTCGCAAGGCGGCGAAGGCGTGGGGGGTGCCCGCCGGATGAGGCGAGGCCCCGTCCGGTCTGCCCCATGCAGTTCTGTGTCACGGCCTGCCCCACGACGGCCGGCAGCTGTGCAGGCTCGCCCGGTCGGCCTGCACAGTTGCATAGTGTGCTCATGGATCGATTCGTGGGTCAGGGCCGCCTCGAATGGTGGGCTAATCAGTCGATTTGCCTTGAGATGTACGACATCAACATCATTGCCACTCTCGACGCGGTCGGCAAGTGGCGGGCGACCGGTCGGCATGCCAACGCCCTTGACGCAACCCAACGCGAGGGCTGGTACTTCCTCATGGAGATGGATCCCCACTTCTCCATTGCGTTTCCAGGTGAGGACTGCGGCGGGATCACGGTGCGAGTCGTCGAGGCCGAGGATGGAACCCTCACGTTCGTGGAGGCACCGGACTGGGACGGCTCCGTGAGTGTCACCTTCGACCTCACCTGAGTTCAGCTCGCAAGGGCAGGAACTCGACTTCGCTACCCTGCCACCAACTTCGATGCGTCGCCCCTTACTGATCTTTCAGAATGAAGTTCGGAGGCGGCGCAGGCATATGAGGCTGCAGGCCAGTTCGAGCAGGCCCTGGTGGAGATCGGCGCGGCGCTCGTAGCGGGTTCGGAGCCGTTTGAACTGGTGCAACCAGGCGAAGGCGCGCTCGACCACCCAGCGCACCTTGCCCAGTCCGGAGCCGTGAGCGACGCTGCGTCGGGCGATCATCGGCTTGATGCCGCGCTTCCACAGCAGGCGGCGGTACTTGTCGAAGTCGTAGCCCCGGTCGGCATACAGACGCCGGGGCTTGCGGCGGGGACGCCCCCGCAGACCCCGGATCGACGGAACGGCGTCGAGCAGGGGCAGGAGCTGGGTGACGTCGTGCCGGTTGCCACCGGTGAGCGTGACGGCGAGCGGGGTTCCGTTACGGTCGACGATCAGGTGGTGCTTCGAGCCAGAGCGGGCCCGATCGACGGGCGAGGGTCCGACGTGGTCCCCCCTTTGAGCGCCCGGACGTGCGATCCGTCCACGGAGCAGTCGTCCAGGTCCAGCAGGCTGGCGCGACGAAGCTCGATCAACAGGGCGGTGTGCAGGCGCGGCCAGACGCCGGCCTCGGTCCAGTCCCGCAGTCGGCGCCAGGCCGTCACCCACCGCCTCTGCGGGGACGTCACGCCACGCGACACCGGTCCGCAGCACGTACATGACGCCGGCGAGCGCCACTCGATCGGGAACACGCAGCCGCCCCGGGTGGCGATGGCGCCGTTCGGGGGCGGGCGGCAGCAACGGGGCCACCCGCTCCCACAGGTTGTCAGGAACAAGATCAGCACGCACGCCGGACACCCTGCCGACCAAGATCGTCGAGCGCAAGACCCACGGCTCAACTCATTCCGAAACGATCAGTAAAAGCACTTCAGTTAGCCGGTCGTCCGGCGAAGAAGTCCGCAAGGGAGGACGCGAGCACCTCTGGAGCCTCTTCGGCCATGTGGTGCCCAGAGTCGATGCCGTGGCTCGCGGATGTCCGGGGGTGGCCGTGCAGCAGCACCACCGGCAGCCCCTCCCCGCCGTAGCGAACGAAAATCGACGCTCCATCGACCTGAACCTGCCTGGCCTCAAAGTTCTCGAACAAGACCCGAACCTCCGCCGCCGTTGAAACACCGCCCCAACACAGCCTCGCTTCCGCCCCGCGGGTGCCGTGAAAACCGAATTGCGACAGACGGAATTCGCCAACCGTGTCGCTGCAATTGCTGGGGACGGTGGACCGCGTCGGTGCAGCCGTCGCGGAGCATCAGGTCCCGCACCGCGTGCTCGAAGTCCCGGTGCTGCAGCTGGTCCAGGCGGCCCATCTGGTAGCGCAGCGCTCTCGACTGCGTTTGCGCCTGCTGGCTCTGTCCACGAGAACCGACAGTAAATGTCCACCACTTCGGGAGGCACCCGGCACGCCGGGGATTCGAACGGTGCGTTACACACCGTGGCGGTGCATGGTCCCGCTCCGCGGATGAGGAAACACGTTGGAAGGTCCGCCACAGAGCTGCGACGATGCCCCCTTGCTTTCTTCGCGGAGGACATTTGTTCGTTTTCGTGTGTGCGGGATGTGGCGCCGAGCTGACCATCCCGCTGTCCCCGGTCGCGCTGCCGGTCCATGCCCATCAGAAGTACGGGAACGGGATCCAGCTCCCAGTGCTCATGGAGTCGGGCACATTCGCCGTGGACCCGGAGCCCTGGGGGCCGCCGTGGCGGAGGTGGGAGGAGATTGACCCGGACGAGGCGGCGGCCCGCGGTATCTACGCTCCGCTCTACGCCATGTCCGACAGCACACCCGACACCGTCGTCATCGCCCCCGGGGATACCCGCGGCACCGTGCTCATCCCGCACGAAGCCGGCGGCTACTGCTGCGGCCTCGACTGGGGTGACGGCCCCAACATGGCCTGCGAGGCGTGCGGCATGCCGGTGGCGAGCCGGATCGACGACTGCTCACTCTGGCAGGCGGTCTGGCTCGCGCCGGACGCCGTGCACCGCCTCCCCGTCGACGACACCGACTCCGATACCGCAATCCTCTCCTGGGAGGAACTGCTGGAGGAGGGGGTAGCCACGCCCCCGATGGAGCCGATCAGCAGGTGGGGCTCGCTCCTCGGGTTGGACCACTGGTGGTCATGGAGCCCACAGTGGGAAGCGGCGGCCGGTCGGGCCCTGGCCCACTTCCTGGGAGCTTCCGACGGCCAACCGGTGACGGTCCCGCCCGGCCTGATCACGGAAGTGTTCCAACGCGCCCTCGACGCCCTGCTGCCCGCGGACCAGCCAGCGCGACGCGCCGTCCTAGCCGGTCCGGGGCTGTCCGCCCCCGGCCCGGACGCCGACATGATCCTCGTGCCGACCCACCCGCAGACGGGGGAACTCTGGAGCCCGGCCGGACCGGACGCGTCTGCACGCCCGGTGCCACTGCCGTTCGGGATATGGATGTGGATGGCCTTCCCCGAACCACACCTCTACCTCCCCACCTCGGGAACCATGCCCGACGGCGTACTGCGCGACGACCCGACCCCGCCGCGCCCCCACCACCTGTTCCGAGCCGACTCGGGAACCTTCCAGCACACCCTGGTCCGATTGCCAGCGGTCCGCAGCCCGTCGCTGCGCGAGATCCTCGACAACCTCACGCGCCACATGCAAGCCGGTCTCTTCTAGCCCATTGCCAGACCACGCCGGTGCTCACGCTCCGGATCTGCGCGTTCGAACAGCACCAGGTAGTGGTGCCTCCCGAAGTGGTGGACATTTGCTGTCCGTTCTCGTGGACAAAGCCACGCCTGCCGTTACTGTTCCTGCCGGTGCTTGAACCAGAGGAAGCCTGCGCCTGCCGCCGCAAGGAGGGCGAGAGCAACGACCCAGGGGTGGGCGGCAAGCCACTGCATGAGTCTGCTCAACACCCACAGGGCCACGAGGAGGGCGAGCAGTGCTTCTGCGCCGTATGCCTGCTGGCGTTTGCGGGACCGAGAACGGTTGCGGCGTCTGGCCGGGCGGCGGACGTCGATGTGCCTGGATCCAGGCCGTCTGGAATCGCTGTGACACTGCTGATCCAGGACACCGGCTCCTGGAGTGAGGCCGTGCCCGTGGAGACGCGTCTGGCTGTGCGGACCTCTCCTCTGGCCCACGCCTTGCACCTGTCCCATGAGTCGGTTCGCGTTCTGGTACGCGCCCGAGACCTGGCCCGGCAGGAGGAAGCTCGCAGTCTGCGTGAGCCGCGGAACGGCGTTCCGACTTACCGGTTCGACACCGACCGGATGATGGCGACCAACTGCACTCGTGCCCTCCTGGTCGACTGCGACATCGAGGATCTTCCTGCAGAAGCTGTCCGGTGCGCACGCGCCCTGCTGTGCGTACTTGAGTACGTAAACAAGCATGGCCACCAGCACTATCCCCTGGCGCTGGACGGGGCTCTTACGCGGGCGCAGGACCTGCTGCAAACCCTGACCGCAGAAGTCGTCGCCCTCCTTGGTCTCCACAGCAGCCTTCAGCCGGACTACGAGATGCTCCTGAGCCTTTTGGACGACTTCATCGGCGCAGACCTGCGCCAGGCGAATCTGGAGGGGATCAGACTGGACGGTCTGTGGTGGTCCGAGGCGGCCACGATCTGGCCTCCCTACGTAGATGTCGAACTGCTCAAGCTCGACTCAGTCGAGACCGCACCGGGTACGGGCATCTACGTGATCACCCAACGCGGAATGACCAACATTCCCGACAGCCTCACGTGCGCGTGACCATCAGTCCAGGTCCACAATGGGCAGCTCCCGCCGCCGCTGGCCGGTCCGGCTTGAATTCTGCTGAGAGATTCGTTTCAGCCCTCGAGGAAGTCGGCCCGGGCCCCGGGCCTCTCAAGGCCCGGGGCCGGTGGTGTGGTCGCGCGCCAGCCTTTCGGACCCGGCCGACCGTGCAGTGCTCGGGACGCATCGCAAGATCAGGCTGGCGCACCTCCAACCTGCTGGAGCTGCGCCGTCTGGAGGGCGGTTGGGGAGGTCGTCGGAGCTTCACCAGTTCCCAGCCTGGGGGCATAACGACCGTGCCCACCCCGGCAACCTGCTCGGGGCGGGCGCCTGTCAGCCGCAAGCACGGATTGTTGGATCGTGGTCTAAGAGCGTGTCCTATGTGGTGAGTCGGAGGAGTCGTTTGTAGCAGCAGAGTGCGGCAGCGAGACCGAGAAAGGCCAGGTAGTTGCGGGGGTGGCGTTCGTATCGGTGGTTGAGTCTGCGGTAGCCGGTGAGCCAGGACATAGTGCGTTCGATGACCCATCGTCGGCGTCCTACTGAACTTTTCGGGTTGTCGTCGGGTGGTGCCGGTTCATGTTCCCTGCGTTATGCGCTTCGCGAGGGTTGAGGCCTGATCGCTGAGCGTTGAGTCTCGGGGGCCCTCAGTGGAACTGCGGAGGAAGGCGGGATGGTCGAGGGCAAAGGCCTCGCGGCCGCCCACTGAACCCTGGGATGATGAGAGCCGTGCGAGGTGGCATTTCAGAGGCCCTCCGCCCCGTCCACGTCCCATCCAAACGGCGAGACTCCGATGGTGGAAAGCCGTCCGCTGACGCGACCTTGAGAAGGGAAGTTCCGATGGGTGACCTGCGTACCCCCTGCAAAGTCTGTGCTGGCCCTGTTCATCCGAACGTGGTGGCCGGTTGTACCGCCTATACCTGCACCACCCCATGCGCGGAGTGCGGGCACATTGGCGACGTCCACCGCGACTGGTACACGCCGGGATTCTGCCGAAGGTGTCCCGAGACGACGGAAGCCAGGCACGACTTCGAGGTTTCGACTGCCGTCGCGAGCGCCTAGGGCAGCGGTTCTGAGGATGGGCCGGTGGCGTGGGTGCCAGGTTGGTCGCGGTGAGGCAGCCGTCGACCAGGTGGGGCCGGAGTTGGATCCTGCGCAACTCGCGGCGGAGTTTGCGGTCGAGGTCGTCGGTGTCTCGAAGGCTGTGTTGGCCATCGCTCTGCGCACGAGTGACCAGATGGCTTCTACGGGGTTGAGGGCAGGTGCATACGGCGGCAGCCGGACGGTGGTGAGCCAGTCATGTCCGGCCTCGTACCGTTTCAGCCCGGCGGCTAGGTGGGTGTTGAGGTTGTCCCAGACGACCACGATGGGGCCGCCGAGTTGGATGTGGGCACGAACGAGCAGGTCGCGGTAGTCCTTCCAGGAGAAGCTCTTCCGGGCGCCTTGAGCAGGAGATGGGCACGGGGCCGGTGGATGAGGCGGCTCGGCTCGCCGGGTTTGTAGCAGCACAGGGCAGCGACCGAGGTCCGGCGGCGGGACCTGCCTCTCACCCGGACGACGGGAGTGTGTCCGCGTCGGCCATAGGTGCGGGCACGGGGCGGCGTCATGGAGAAGCCGGCCTCGTCCTCGAAGATGATCCAGCCGTCACATGCCGCAGCGAGCCTTTTACATGGGGCCACACCTCCTTCTTCCACAGCTCCACCGCATGTTCGTCGCGTTCGAGTGCTCTGCGGGCGGGTGCCTGCCAGGACCAGCCGTGCCGTTTCAGCAGCCGCCAGACCGTCGCCACCGACAGGCTCAGCCTGAGACGCGAGCGGATCACCGCCTAAACCCGGGCCAGGGTCCACCACTGATCGTCGAAGCCGTGCGCAGACGGCCCCTTGCCGAGTTCCTCCTCGAGCACAGCGAACCGGGTGTCGGTGACGGTCGGGGAGTTGGCCGGCCCTGCGGAGCGCAGGGCCTCCATACCGCCCTCGCGCCAGGCGCGACGCCAACGTTCCACCGATCGCACACTCACCCGCAGATCGATCGCGATCACCGCAGTCTTCTCGCCCGCCGCGAATCGCTCGCCAGCCTGAAGCCGGATCCCCTCCCGAAACGCCCGACGCTCAGCGGTCAGGCCCCCACCCTCTGGATAACGCATACCACCGGCATACCGCAGGGATCATGAACCGTCACCACCCGACGACAATCCGAAAACGTCAGTAAGCGTTCGCTGGACTCGATGCCCTTGCGGGCGATGCGGACGCCGATGTGCTTGCCCCATAGCCATTTCCGCAGGTGAGGGACGTCGTATGCCTTGTCCGCGTGAAGGCGCTGGGGCTTGAAGTAGCGGCCTCGGTGGGGGTCGTGTCTCGTTTGGTGCCCCATGATCATGGGCTTCAGCGCGAGGCTGTCGTGGGTGTTCGCCGCGGAGAGGCCGACGAAGAGGGGCAGTCCGTTCGCGTCCGACAGGACGTGCATCTTGGAACCCGGCTTGCCCCGGTCCACGGGGCTCGGACCTGTGAGTTCGCCCCCTTTTTAGCCCTCACGTGCGCGGAGTCCAGAACCGCGCGGGAGAGGTCGAGGAGGCCGGCGTCGTCCAGGCGGTGCAGGATCTCCTCGTGGAGCCGGCCCCAGACACCGGCTCTCGACCAGATCAGGAACCTGCGGTGGGCCGTCGACTTCGATATCCCGAAGCACCGCGGCAACGCCCGCCAGGCGCAACCGCTGACCAGGACGTAGATGATCGCCGCGAACAGCGTCTCATCAGGCGTGTCCGGTGTCCCGCCGCCCTGCGGCCGCACCTTCGACGGCGGGATCAGCGGCTCCGCGATCTCCCACAACCCGTCCGGAACAATCCAACTCCACGTACCCCGCCCCATACGCAACTCAACGAGCAAACCCCACATAGGACACGGTCTAAAGAACTAGTGAGGTTCCTCGAGGCGCGGCTGGGCGAGGAGGCCGACTTGGCCCGGCGTTGCGACGGTGATGGATGCGGGGAGTGGTTTGCCCGCGGAGACACGGTCGACTTCTGTCAGGTGGACGTCCCCGGTTTCCACCCCACGATCGCTCTGCATGTGGCCCTGCACGACCCAGCCCGCGTGCTGCGCGAGATCGAGGCCAAGCGGCGCATCCTGGCCCGTCACGCCCGCGACCCCTGGCCGTGCCACGACCTGCGTGACCTTGCTTTGCCCTATGCCGACCATCCTGACTTCCCCGCCCGGACCTGAGCGGACGCAGCACCCGAGCAGAGGCCCGACGAGGCCGCGCGCCTGAACCGAGCACCGCACGCTGAAGATCATTTGCGGGACAGCCCTTAGGGAGATGGCTGATGACTGCGCGCACTGTGGAAGGAAGGTATGCGCCTCACAAGCTTCTGTAACAGAGGTGATGCGTTGCGAAATGGGTAATTATGTACATGACCGATTTCGTGATTCCATGCTTCCAGGTCGTTGCTTCATGAAAGTGGGCAATGTTCGGTTATGTCGTCGAGCTGAACTTCCTACACCAGGGGTGTCGCTACGATGTGGCGGAAACGAGACAAGATTCCTTTCAGGCCATCTTGACTGTAGAGCTTTCGTGCCGTCGATTTGGTCATCTAGTGTTGCTTCCTGTACATCAGTTTTACGTCAGCTGAGAAAGTAAATGTGGGGGGCTTGGATATAATGAAGGCTGTCGGTAAGTCTTTCACTTTCGCCGTCGTGTCTGCGGCCCTGGCTGCCGGAGTTATTGCTCCTGCCGCCACCGCCAGTGCGGCAACGCCGGAACCTACTGGGGGCATGGTCACCCTCACCTTCAGTGAGGGGACGTCGGTGATGCCGCTCACCACGATTGATGTGGGTGGTGGTGTGTGGACGTACGGCGCAGATACCTCGGTCTCGGGGTCGAAGAGGTGCTACTCGTATTACCACCACGGCACCAAGATGCACAAAGCGACTGTGAAGATGGCCGGACTCACTCGGTCCGGGGCTCGGGAGGCCGGAGCCACGGCCCGGGCTGAAATCACCGCGGGTGCTGCGTATACGTGCCAGGCGTTCTGGAGCAACCTCGAATAGTAGGTGCCGCAATCAGGTCTGTACTCGGCGTCGCAGGCTCTGGTCGCGCGACGTCGAGTGCGGTTCCCTGTGGCCTCTGAAGACGCTCGAGACGTGGGCGGGGCCGTGCTGCATGATCAAAGGGATCTTGGCACTTGAGAGCCCTTGACCCAGTCACGGCCTGCCAGGAGTGGGTGAGCGCAAAATTGCCGCTGGGCCGCTTGGCTCGCTGGAGTGGTCGAGGAGGCCCCGCCGGTGAGGTCACAGCACCGTCACGCTGCATCAGTTTTAATTCTCCAGTAAACCAATAGTTGGGTTCAACGGTCGCTGCGGCTCGTCGCCGGTGGTGAACGTCTGGCGCCCGCTTACAAAGCAAAGGCCTCCCGCTACTCGTGTTCACCTCACGTTCCTTCGTGCTGACGTCTGTGGCCGCACTGGCAGCTGGCGCGGCACTCGGGATTGGCGCTCCTCTCCTTGGGGCGACTGAAGCTACCGTCGGCAACGCGATTCATCTCACCTTGTCTGGTGGATGGTTTTGGGCGGCCTTTTCCTTCTGTGTCGGCTTCGCGCGTACATCCAGACTTGAGTCCGCTGTTTTGTCCTCTGTGTCCCTGGTTGTGGCCGTTGTTACCTATTACGTAACAAAGCTATGGCAGGAAGGTTCCTTTGATTCTTCGGTCTTCTCGAGGATAATTTTTTGGTCTATGGCCGCTGCCGCATTTGGGCCCATTCTGGGAGTGGCGGGAAACTTGGCCCGCAATCACGGGCTCCGAGGTCTCGCCTTTCGAGTCCTTATTCCATTGATGGCCATAGTGGAGACTTCGCAGAGAATTCGCCTGGAATCTCCCTCGATGGGTGCAACTGCTGGCGCGACATGGGGCTGCATTCGGCTGGTGGCAGTTGCTGCAGTTTTCGCCCTAGTGGGGCACGCAGTGATTATCTGGCGACTTCGCCCAGGCGTAAGACGGCGTGGCTTCGACGCATAAACTGCGAGCCTGAATTGCGGACGGTTATTTTATCAGAGTCGATACTCCAGCTGTAAGACCGTGATCTTCCTTTCTGATTGCCGGCTTGTCGGTGGTAGCGGCTGATCCTGGATCGGGCCAAGTGGGCGACGCGTCCAGAGGGACCGTTGTAGCCGGTTATGGGGCGGGGAGAGCGTGGCGATCTGCGGACGCCGAATGGGAGCGGCTGCGGCCGTTCCTGCCGGTGAGCAATGGTCGGTGTGGGCGGTGGCGTGATCATCGACAGGTGATCGATGCGATCGCCTGGAAGTTCCGGACCGGGGCTCAGTGGGTGCATTTGCCCGCCGAGTACGGCTCGTGGAAGGGCGTCTATACGAGGCTGAGGAACTGGGCCATCGATGGCACTTGGGAGCGTGCGTATCACCGCGCTCCTCACCCAGGCCGATGCGGACGGCGACCTGGACTGGGTCGTAGCGGTTGACTCCACGATCGTGCGCGTTCACCAGCACGCGGCCGGGGCTCGCAAAAGGGGGCCTCGGCCGAGGAGCCCGGCGACCATGCCATAGGCCGCTCCCGCGGCGGGCTGACTACGAAGATTCACCTCGCCGCCGACAACAACTGTCGGCCGCTGGCCTTCGTGCCCACCGCCGGACAGGCCGGTGACGCACCCGCCTTCGCGGACGTGATGGGCCACCTACGTGTCCCGCGCCGACGCGGGCGACCTCGCACCAGGCCGACCGTAGCGCTTGCCGATAAGGCGTACTCCTCACGCGCCATTCGTGACCACCTGAGCAAGCGCGGCATCCGGGCGGTGATTCCGGTTCCGGCGGACCAACGGGGCCACCGCCTGCGTCGAGGCAGCCTCGGCGGTCGCCCACCCGCCTTCGACCGTGAGACGTACAAGCAACGCAACACGGTCGAGCGGTGTATCAACCGGCTGAAGCAGTGGCGCGGCATCGCCACCCGCTACGAGAAGACCGCCACGGTCTACCGCGCCGGCCTCCTCATCGCGGGCATCGTCCTCTGGTCTGCCCGCTGAACGAACAAGCAGATCACGGCCGGAGGCATTCTCCCTGCGGATCGAAGCAGACGAGCCCGTGTTCGCGAGCGAGCGTAGCGGCGTACTCGGACACTTCTTCCGCTTTGCCATGGGACACGAGCAAGTACACGATCGGGCCCGATGCCTCCTCGATGACCGGCGGGGACGCCCATACGACACTGCGATCGACGTCGTCCGGATATCGCGCGACGAGCGCTTCCACATACGCCACGATGCGTGGCGCTGGAGGGACGACGAGTCCGACTCCAGGTAGCGCTCGTAGAGTTCGTCGTAGGTCAAGCACGCTCGGCGGTCATCGAGTGGACGGTCGCCGTCCCATACCGCAAGGTCATAACTCACAAGCGCATCGTCGCAGGCAGCAGGCCCACCAGCACCAGCAGGCCCGAGGATCGAACCTTCACCAAGTGATCCGTAAGAGAGCTCCTAGTGACCTGAGTCAGAGGTTTGGCGTTAGTTGGCTATGAGTCGTCCGGGGCCGAAGATTCCGCCGCTGTCACTGACCGATGCTCAACGGGCTGTGCTGGAGGGCTGGGTGCGTCGGCGGACGACCGCGCAGGCGCTGGCTCAGCGGTCACGGATCGTGCTGGAGTGCGCGGACGGCCACTCGATCATGGAGGTGTCCCGTCGGCTGCGGGTTGCGCCGGACACCGTCCGCACCTGGCGGCGGCGCTTCCTGGAGAACGGCTTGGACGGCTTGTGTGACGAGCCCAGGCCGGGTGTCCCGCGGAAGATTACCGACGCGGATGTGGAACGAGTGATCGTCAGAACGCTCGAGGAGACGCCGAAGAACGCGACGCACTGGTCGACGCGCTCGATGGCCGCCGCGACGGGCATGTCGCAGTCGACGGTATCCAGGATCTGGCGGGCGTTCGCTCTGGCCCCGCACCGCTCGCAGACCTACAAGCTCTCCACCGATCCGTTCTTCATCGATAAGGTCCGCGATGTCGTCGGCCTCTATCTCGACCCGCCGGAGAAGGCTCTGGTTCTCTGCGTGGACGAGAAGTCGCAGATCCAGGCCCTGGACCGGTCCCAGCCGGTCCTGCCGATGATGCCCGGGGTTCCCGAGCGCCGAAGTCACGACTACATCCGCGCCGGCACCACCACTCTCTTCGCCGCCCTGGAAGTCGCGACGGGCAAGGTGATCGGGTCGCTCCACCGCCGCCACCGGGCCGTCGAGTTCAAGAAGTTCCTGGCCAAGCTCGACAGGGAAGTCCCGGCCGGCCTTCAGGTCCACCTGATCCTCGACAACTACGCGACGCACAAGACGCCCGAGATCAAGAAGTGGCTGCTGGCACACCCGCGCTTCCACCTGCACTTCACACCTACCAGCGCGTCGTGGCTGAACCTGGTCGAGCGGTGGTTCGCCGAACTCACACAGAAGAAGCTTAAGCGCGGAGTACACCGCTCCGTCCAGGCCCTCGAACGTGACGTCCGGGCCTGGCTGGCCGACTGGAACGACCAACCCAGGCCCTTCATCTGGACCAAGACGGCCGACGAAATCCTCGACAAAGTCGCCGCCTACTGCCACCGAATCTCTGACTCAGGTCACTAGGGGCAGACCTGTTGGCGTCGCCTGGACCGGCGGCAGAAAGCAGGAGTCTTCGACCGGCTGCACCGGGTTCTGCTTGCAGAGCTGAACGCCGCCGGCGAACTCGACTGGTCACGGGCGTGCGTGGATGGTTCCCACATCCGCGCGAAAAGGGGAATCCGATACCGGCCCGTCGCCGGTCGACCGGCGGAAGACGAGCAGTAAAACACCACCTGATCTGCGATAGACATGGCACCCCGCTCAAGGTCATCACGACCGCGGCCAACGTCAACGACGTCACCCAGACGCTCCCCTTGGTCGACGGCATCCCGCCCGTCGCGGGCCGCCCAGGCCAGCCCCGCCGCAGACCTGAAGCTCTGCTTGGCGACAAGGGATACGACGCCAACGCCCACCGCGACGAGCTCCGTCACCGGCGGATCCTGCCCATCATCTCCCGCAAGGGATCACCGAACATCAAGGGCTTGGGCAAGCTCCGCTACGTTGTCGAGCAGACCTTTGCTCTGCTCCACCACTTCAAGCGCCTGGCCGTCCGCTGGGAATGCCGCACCGACCTCCACGACGCCTTCGTCTCCCTCGCCTGCAGCCTCATCTGCTGGCGGCGGCTTCGGAAGCCCAAGAACGGCTGACTGGTGTCAGGGCAGGCCAGGGACCCGATGGGCTGCTTCAGACGTTGGTACCCTCCGCATCTACGGCGAGGCGGGGGAGATGATCGTGGACCTGCGTGAAGTGCTCCCCGCGCCCGCGGGGATGATCCGATGATCTGCCCGTACCCGGCGTCCGCGTCGAGTGCTTCCCGCCCGCGGGGATGGTCCCCCGTGGCGAGCATCCCTGCTGGCAGACTGCACCGCATGAGCCCCGTGACGCCCGCCCGCGCCCTCCTGTTGGTCACCAGCGGCATAACCTGCCTGGCCACCGCGGCGGGCGCGCTGGTGGGTCTCATCCTCGACGGCACGCTCGCCGCCCTCATCTTGGGGCTCAGCATGGGGGCCGGAACTGCCCTCGGCTCGTTCTTCGTACGGCGGCGCGCCACGGCCGCCTACGAGCGTGCCCGGACAGCAGTGATGGCGCGCGGCTACGCCGAAGGCGTCGCCCAGTACGTCCTGCTGATCGTCTCCAACTACGAAGCCGCGGTCTTCCCCCGCACCGGGCCCCATGGCGTCACCCCTGAGGAACGCGCTGCGCGCCGCAGCGACGCCTACAAGATCGCCGCCGAGGAAGAAGTACCCCACCGGGTGCGCGAGGCAGCCGCCAACGTCCTGGCCGCCCTGGACGACGACGATCACGGACGCTCCGTCGCCGCTCAGAGTGCGCTCATCATCGCCGTGGACGAACACACCAAGCAGCGCATGCCGTTGCCCCCGGGACGGTAGCCGCCGCCCGCGTGCATGTTCACGTCCTCGCCTCCACGGGAAGGGGCCAGCCGATCACCACGCTGGCACGGCGCAGGCGGCGCCCCGTGACGGCGGCATCAGGGTCAAGTGCGCGCCGACGCCGCGGGCCGCCAGCCTGCTGCGCCCACCGGATGGGCTGCGGGTCCGGTAGTGAACCGTTCCTGCGGTGAATGTCGACGCCCGTGTGGGTGAGAGATCGCTGCCGGGTATCGGCCTGGGGTGGTGCGGCCGGTAGAACGCGGTGGTGATCAAGAACTGTTTGCGCGGCTTCGGCGCGCTTTCCCTCGCTCTCGTTCCACTCGTCGCTTCCGCTCCGGCACAGGCCGCCCAGTCTCCCGCAGGGGTGCGGGCTTCTGAGGTGACCACGCTCGCCGATGCCGTCGGCCTGGTCACGGTCGTCGCTGAGGACCGTACCGGTTACACCCGCTCGTCTTTCAAGCACTGGAACTCCGGTGATCTGGCTGATGGCTGCAACACCCGCAACGAGGTCCTGATCGCTGAAGCGACCACGGCGCCCGCGGTGGCGGCCGGGTGCAAGCTGACCGGCGGCACGTGGTGGTCGTATTACGACGGCCAGGAGGTCGTTGATCCCGGCGCCCTGGACATCGACCACATGGTTCCGCTGGCCGAAGCCTGGGACTCCGGTGCCTCGGCCTGGACGGCCGCCCGGCGTGAGGCGTACGCGAACGACCAGGGTGCGGCGACGTCGCTGGTCGCAGTGACCGCTCGCACGAACCGTCAGAAGTCCGACCAGGACCCGGCCCAGTGGCTGCCGCCGGCCCCGGCAGCGCAGTGCCGGTATGTGGGGGAATGGGTGTCCACCAAGCTGCGCTGGCAGCTGTCCGCCGATGCTGCCGAGCTCGAGGCGCTGAAGGTGTTCGCCGAGGGGCCCTGCGAGGACAGCATCGTCTCCTACACCCCCGCCCCGTAACTGTCCCCGCGCCGGGGGCCTGAGCCCAATGGCTTCGTCACCCCGGCGCAGACGTGTTCCCGTTTGCTCCGTATGACCTGAGAGGCGTGTGTGATGAGCCGAGGCTTGATCGTCGTGGATGTACAGAACGACTTCTGCGAGGGAGGCAGTGTCCCCGTCTCCGGAGGCGCACGGATCGCTACCGCCGTCGCCGATCTGGTGGAACGCAAGGCGGGTGGCGACTACCAGTGCATCGTCGCGACCCGGGACCACCACATCGACCCGGGGAGCCACTTCTCGAAGAACCCCGACTTCAAGGACAGCTTCCCCGTCCACTGCGTAGCCGGGAACGAGGGCGGCGAGTTCCACCCCAACTTCGCGCCCACAGCCAACAGCGGCAAGGTGGACGCCGTCTTCTTCAAGGGCGCTCACAGCGCCTCCAAGAGCGGCTTCGAAGGCGCCGACGAACACGGCACACCCCTGGCCAACTGGCTGCGCGACCGCGGCGTGGAAGACGTCGACGTGGTGGGCATCGCCACCGACCACTGCGTGCGCGCGACCGCGCTGGACGCCGTCAAGGCCGGGTTCCGCGCCCGCGTACTCCTGGACTACTCGGTCGGCGTAGCCCCGGACACGACAGCCTCGACACTGGAGGACTTCCGCCAGGCAGGAGTCGCCGTCTCCGGCCAGACACCCGCACCGCAATAGACGGCCCAACGAACAGCGGATGCCGACGGGCGAAGTTCGACCGATCACGGTCGTGCTCGGTCCCGGCTGCGCCGGTGGTCGGCATGACGGCCGAACTGCCCGCACCGGACGAACGGTGCGGGCAGTTGATGATGAGGATGGATCCCGCTCCGGCGGGCCACTTACCTGCCTTCACCCCTCGTGGGGTCCAGCAGGCAGGAGCCGGCTTTCAGCCCGCCGTGGCGTTGATCAGCGGCGGTGGTGGTTGCGGCCCCAGGAGTCGGTGTCGACGGTGCGGCCGCGGTCGTTGCGCAGGACGGCGGTGTCGGAGTAGTTGTCCCAGACGTAGGAGCGGCGGTCCTGGAAGAGGTCGGTGCGGGTGTCGCGGCCGATGCCGGTGTGGACGCGGACGGTGGTACGTCCGGCGAGGCGGACGTCGTCGAAGCGGTAGCGGTTACCGTCCTCGTCGCGCAGGGTCCAGCCGTCCAGGTTGACCGCGCGGCGGCTCTGGTTGGTGATCTCGACCCACTCGGCGTTCAGCGACCGGTTGCTGCGGTTGTCACGGCCCGGGCTGTCGGCCTGCACGTCACTGATCACGACGCGGGGGCCGTGGCGGTGGCGGTCGCCGTCGTCGGCGGAGGCCGGCAGCGCGATGGCTGAGACAACGGCACCGGCCGCAAGGACGGTAGCGGCTGCGCGGCGGGCAGTCGAAGAAGCAGACATAGGTGATGTCCCCTCAATCACAATGCCCTGGGCCCAGTTCAAGACCCCAGGGGCGGTACGAGTTCCCGACCCGTCGTGGGCCGAGAACACACACTCTGCGGCCCCGACCGGCGCCTCGGCAGACCGAACCGACCCCGGTAACCAACTGCGGACATTTCCGTAACCATCGCCTGCATCGGTCAATCGATGGATATCGACATGAACGCGACATTCGATGAGAGCTGCACCCACCCAGCAGTGATCGGCAGCAACCGCTTGCGTACCCCGGCGCACAACCAGCCCAACCTTCGGCGCACAGCCGGGCAGGGCGTCACCTGCCAGGTAACAGGGCCCCAGACTCACTTTTCGAACACACGACACGGATGTCGCACACGAGAACGAACAGGCACGCGGTGCCCGCCGCTCGTTCGGCGCTCCTGCGGGCTCCTCAGCAGCGCGGGTCCTCCCCAAACGCTTCCCTCATCCCCCGGGCCACCGACCGGTCGAAGAAGGGCTTCGCGAAGGGCTCGTCGCGGTTGTCGATGATCACGTCGGCGAACCTGACGGTCCATTCCCCCGCCGGATGTCCCTCGAGCGCCTCGCGGACCGCAGCCCGCAACAACTCCTGATCCCGCGCAGCCATGCCAGGGCAGCTGGCAAGAACGTCATCGGAGAAGTCGTCGGGCATACGCCGTGCTTTCGCTGTCATATCCCTTCCAACGACGATCGGCCGCCCGGGACGCGCAGACCTTCAGCAGCGAACTAGTGGACTGCGCGGGCCGGCGGCGTCGCCCCGGGGCGACGCCGCCGGCTCGTTGGTATCGGGAGACCACAAGCGGGTTACACCGGTTCAGCCAGGTGCCTGGCAAACGCCACTGACCGGCCGGGCGAACGTGCCACGGCCCGGGCGCCATGGTCAAAGTCGTCGGATCAGGACCACAGTGGTGCTCACCACCAGGCCAGCGAGAGTCGCGATACCTAGGGCCGTCCCGATCGGCTCCTTGAGCACGGGATAGGCGTGAACGAGGAAAGCCCCGAACACGCACGCCATGAGCGCGACCACTACAGCGATCACCACCACCGGCACCACCCACGGCTGACGGTCGCCAGTGGGCTCGGCCACCGGGGCAGGCGTGCCAGCGGGCGGCTGCGGGTTCTGCGGAGCGGTGGTCATCAGGGTCCCCCTCGGGATCGGTTTCGGTACGGGAGGTTGAGGCCGGGAACGGCCCTTCACCCCTTCGATGGCGAGGCGGGTGTCCAGACAGGACAACCGCGAAATCTCGCGTGGGGCAGCACCATGGAGCACCACGGGGTAAGCCCCGCAAGTCCACTGGAAATCACGGGCGCTGTGTGGCTCACGAACCACAAAAGGCGCCGTGTGGCGCTCTCCGGGCCGAACAGAGCAGACCCGAACGGGAAAGGCCCGAGGCTGCTGAAAGCAGCTCAGATCGCGAGCTGCTTCACCTTGCCGGAGTCTTACCTGTTCGTAGAACACCCGAGATCGCGCAGACTTGGCACCGTCCAGCCACTCATCCATGCGCAACGACCGCCACCACGAGCACTGCGCAAATTGCGCATCAGGTCGATGCACTCAGTTGTCCAGCGGCGTCAGCCACCAAGCCCGCCCGTCATAGAGAAGCGGCCGGCGCTGCAAGGCGCGCATCAGGCATGTCCAGGGGTGGGCTGGCGATACGCACACCACCGCGGCACACGGCGGCACCGGGCGAGTTACAGGCCTAAGAGTGGCAACTGGTTGCGCGCAGCTCCGCGCGCCGGCGGGCGAGCGCCAGCCTTCTAGCTGCATGAAGGGGTCCGACAGACCGCCGTGGCGCAAGGGGAGCGCGGAGCGGCGTTTTCCGTGGAGGGGAGACGCCGCTCCTGATTCCGCTTGGCTACCTGGCGAGTGCTTCGGGCAGGTGGTTGCCGGCCACGAAGTGCTTGACGAGGTCCTGGTCGACGGGTGCGGCGTGTGCCGGTTGCCAGATCGAGGGGGCGGCTGACAGGCGTAGAGGTTCGGGCAGGTGCTGGTCGGCCCTGTAGCCGAGGTATCGGGAGTACGCGCACCAGGCGCGTGCCGCGGGGAGCGGGCCCGTCGCCGCGTGGTAGACGGCGAGGACGTGGGCGGAGAGCGCGTGGTCGGCGCCGGCGGCGTAGCCCCACCAGTACAGGGCGCTGTCCTTCCGGTCGAGGATGTAAAGGAGGCAAGCGAAGGCGCAGGCGCCGGTGGCGTCGTAGTCGTGGTCGAAGGCCTCCATGAGTGCGGTGACGTCGTCCGCGCACAGGACTGTCTCGCATAGCCGTCGGACGTGGTCGAGGGAGGCGGCAGGCCGGTCCGCGGGGTCTGAAATGGTGAAGGGGGTGGGGCGTCGCCGAGGGCCTCGCCTTGTCGCGGGGCGGGTGGAGCGGTGTGGCTGCGTGTCGAAGGAAGGGGGCGCTGCCGCGGAGTCGGGAAGGCCGGCCTGGACCCGCTGCGGGCGGGCGGGTGTCTGTTCGATTCGTGCGAGGAGCCGTCGCATGAAGTCGTCGGTGTCGTGAGTGCTGAGCATGTCGTGCAATACCTGCGCTTCGGCGCGCAGGGCTTCTTCGAGCATCAGGAATCTCCTCCCTTCCCCAGTTCGGGGAGATCCATGAGGGCGTGCAGGGCTTTGAGTCCGAGCGAGATGTTGGCCTTGGCGGCGCCAGGCGTGATGCCGAGGCGTTCGGCGATCTCCGCGGCGTTTTTGCCCTCGAGGTAGCGCAGCCGGACGCATTCGGCTTGCTTGGGTGCCCGCTCCTCGAGGATGGCCCGTGCCTGGTCGAGCGGTTCGTACCCGCGCAGTTCCAGCAGGTCGTCAGCGGAGGGTGTGCGGGGCAGTCCGGATCCCGCTACGGGGATCTCGCGGTCGGCCAGGCGGGCCCTACGCCGGTAGTAATCGATGGCGATGGTGCGCACCATCGTCATTGCGAGGGCGAGCGGGTTGGCGTGGGCTTCGATGACCGTCCACTTGGTGTGTATCTTCACCGCCGCGATCTGTACGACCTCGTCGGCGTCATGCAGGTTGCGCAGGCGGCCCATGGCCACGCGCATGAACTCGGCCTTGTGCTCGCGGATGAACTCCTGGAAGTCCATCTGCTTCCGGGAGGGCTCCGGGATCTCGCCGGGCTCGGCGAGCTCGTGGCTCTCGTAGGGGCCGTTCACCGGGCCCCCTCGACCAAGGGGCGGGTGTTCGGTGCGGTGCGCGCGGTGCTGTGGAACGCGCGAGCCTGCGAGGCGATGCGGACGGCACAGGAACCAGAGGTCCCGTGGTCTGCGACGGTCAACCGGTAGACGCCAACGTCGGTCGGCGCGTACCAGGCCCTGATAAGCCTCACGGACTCCTCCTCTTCTTCAGGTGGGCCCCGGCGCACGTCGTTGCGCTCCGAGGGCTTGTTTCACCCCCTACACCGATCGGGTGACCCTCCTGAGTTAAGCGTGAGCCGCACGTTTCCTCATGCTCAGTGATCAGGCGGTTACGGATAGACACCTGACCTGCGACAATCACATAATAGGTGACATAGATCACATCAATGGGGCGCATGAACGCGCAGTGCTACCTGTCATGCACACCCCGTATTCATTTCGAGCGGGGAAATGTCATTCGAGTGGAGGTCGGCCCTTCACCGGCGCTTCCCCGCATCTCAGATTCGTACGACGGAGTTCGGGATCGAGAGACCTGGCCATCGCAGAGGCGCATGGTCGGCCCTGGGCCTGTGGTTCGGATGGCCGATGGGCAGCCCGGATGGCAAGGAGAACGTTCGTCGTGGTCGACATCACCGAGATCTACGTCCACTGGTACACGGGCCGCTCCAAGAGCGAGCTGGCCCGTCGCTGGGGGCGGACCGCAAGACGATCAGGAAGTACCTGGAGCCGGCGGAGGCGTCCGGGATCATCCCGGGCGGGCCGCCGATGCGGGAGGCCGACTGGGCCAAGCTGATCAAGAGCTGGTTTCCGGAGCTGTCCGACCGGCGGCTGCGGCAGATCACGTGGCCGGAGGCGGTAACGACACGATCCACGTCACACTCTCCCTCGGCAGCGGCGAACAGGTCACCACCGAGCCCACACCTGTAGTCCTCCATGGACCGCTCGCCGAGCTGATGAAGGCAAACATGCTCGCAGCCGACACCGTTCTGGTCTTCCACCAGCGTCGCGCCAACCGTTCGGGCCGTGCTGTCGTCACAAGCGAAGGACAGCTGATCGTTGACGGTCACGCCACACCCTTCTCCTCCCCTGCTCTGAGTGTGGTGTGCCAACGCCCCGCCGCTGGCAGGATGATTGTCCGTGCACGGAACGATCGGCCTGGCATTCGCGCAGGCCCTGCTCTGGGGGAAGCACATGGCATCAGCACCCGTCGCAGTTGGGATTTCCATCCCGGACGACCCGGCCGCGCTTCCGTATCTGCGGGACTCGCTGCGACGGCACCCTGCCACCCGGCGCCTCGCGCTGGACGGGCAGGCACGGCAGACGGGCGGTGGCATGGACGCCCTCGCTGTGCTCAACATCGTGCTGGAACACGGCGCGGCGTACGGCTCCCTCGCCGTGGCCCTCGCGGCCCGGCTGGACAGCCGGCGGAACGCGGGCGGCAGCAGCGCGCCCGTACCGACCAACGTCACGCTGTCGGTCAACGGCGCGACGGTGTCGGTGAGCGCGGGCACCCCGGAAGACCTTGAGCACGCCATCCGGACACTGGCCGAGCGGGGAACCCTTCCGCCCGGACGAGAGGCTGGCATCCCCCTGTCCGACTCCGGACAGGACAGTGACTCCGGCTCCGGAGACGCCCGCTGATGCTTCCCGACCACGACGCCTCCCGCGCCGTGCTGATCGGCGCCCACAGCTACAGCCACCTGGGCGACCTGCGGGGCGTCGAGGGCAACGTACGCGACCTCAAGCGCTTCCTCACCAGTCCCGGCGGATGGCGCCTGCCCGAGCAGCACTGCCTGGACCGGCTGCAACCGGCCGGGCGAGACGAGCTCCTGGAGGAGCTGTACCGGGCCGCCGAAGAGGCGGAGGACACACTCCTGATCTATTACGCGGGCCACGGCCTGAACGACCCCGCCAGCGCTGAGAAGCTCCACTTGGCGATGCCCGCCTCGCACCCGGACCGGCCCTTCACCTGGATCTCGTACGACGACATCCGCCAGGCCGTGTTCCAGTCTCGCGCCGTGCGCAAGCTGGTCGTCCTGGACTGTTGTTACGGAGGCCGGGCCATCGCCGGCGGGATGTCGGGGACCTCTGGCACCCGCCAGGCCCCGGCCGCGCCGCTGGACACGGTGGCAGAGGCAGGCATGACGGAGCGCGAGGGGGTCGCGGTGCTGACGGCCGCCTCGGAGGAGGAGCAGGCCTGGTGCCCGCCCCGCGGCGACTACAGCGCCTTCACCGGTCCGCTCCTACAGCTGCTCCACCACGGCATCACCGGCCCCTTCCCCGGCCAGGCAAACGGGACGCCGCGCGGCGAGCACCGGGAATGGATCGATCTCGGTACGGCCCACGCGTATCTCCAGGCACAACTGCGGGGCAAACGCACGGACGACGGCCGTCCGCTTGCCGAGCCTCAGCTGGGCAGCCGCAACAGCGGGTGGGGCATCGTCCTGGCCCGCAACGTGGCCTACACCGGCGCGGCGCCGTCCCCCGATCCGGGCTCCCCCGGCCCGACCTTGCCCCGGCTGATCACCCTCAAGAGCCCGCGCACCGACTTCGTGGGCCGTCAGGCATGGCTCGACGAGATCGTCTCGCTCGGCAAGGAAACCGCGCAAGCGGGTGGCGGGCCCGCCGTGGTCATCGTCCACGGCATGGGCGGCGCCGGAAAGACCGAAATCATCCGCCAGGCGGCGGATCGGCTGACGGATCACTTCGACGCCGCGCACTTCGAGATTGCCCTGGACGGCTACACCAAGGACCGAGACCCCCAAGACCCCGACCTGATCATCACCGAGCATCTTCAGCGCATCGGCTACCAGCCACAAGAAATACCCAAAAGCCCCAACGCCCGGGAAACGGAATGGAAGTCCTGGCTGTCGGGAAAACGGGCGCTGCTACTGCTCGACAACGCCCGGGAGGCCGAGCAGATCATGCCGCTGCTCCCCGGCCCGACCTCCCCCTCGCTGGTCCTGATCACCAGCCGCGACCGGCTCAACGGCGTCAACGCCCACCGGTACTTCCCCACTGCCGGGCTCGACCGTACCGAGTCAGTCGAGCTACTCCGCGAAGTCGGCGCAGGCACGGCCGCTGAAGGCACTCCCGAAGAGTTGGCAGAGATCGCCATGCTCTGCTGCGACACCCCCGTCGCGCTGCGCTCCGTCGGCACGCTGCTGCAGGACATGCCTGCGGCCAGCCTGCTGAAGGACATGCGCCAGGGTCATCCCCTGCAGTACATCCCCGACGGCTACAAGGCCGTACAAATGGCCTTCACAACCTCCTACAAGGTCCTTTCGAAAGCCCTGCAACGGCTGCTCCGGCACTGCTCCTGGCACCCGGGGCCGGATTTCGGCGAGGACTCCATCACCGCTTTGACGGACCGCCCCGGGGCTGCGACCGGGCTCGCTCTGCTGCTGCAGCGCAACCTCCTGCTGTCCGACGGCGGCCGCTTCTCGTTTCACGACCTCTTCCGGGAACACGCACAGGACGTGGCCGCAGCAGAAGCAGCCACCTTGCGGCCAGACTCCCGATCCCGCCTCTACGATTATCTCTCCAACCGGCTGACCGCAGCTCAGATCGCCGTGTACGGCATCGACTACGACGGAGCCGAGCATCCGGAAGTAACGGCCTTCCCGGATCCCGGGGCCGCCCAGTCCTGGCTTGGCATCCGGTCCGCAGAGCTCGAGGCGGCGACCCTCGCGGCCTACCAGGACCAGTGGCCCGGGGCCCTCGCCCTGGGTAAGAGAGTGGCCCGGTGGCTGCGCTTCAACGACCAGCACGGGCAAGCCCGAGAACTCCTGGACTTCATGCTCTCGTTCGCCACGGCTGCCGGCGACCGCCGCGGCCAGGCCAACGCCCTGACCGGCACCGCCGACACCCACCGGATGCAGGACGAGCACGGTCCGGCGTTGGAGGCCTACCGGCAGGCCCTTGATCTCTACCGCGCCATCGGCGACCGCCGCGGCCAGGCCAACGCCCTGACCGGCACCGCCGACACCCACCGGATGCAGGACGAGCACGGTCCGGCGTTGGAGGCCTACCGGCAGGCCCTTGATCTCTACCGCGCCATCGGCGACCGCCGCGGCCAGGCCAACGCCCTGACCGGCACCGCCGACACCCACCGGATGCAGGACGAGCACGGTCCGGCGTTGGAGGCCTACCGGCAGGCCCTTGATCTCTACCGCGCCATCGGCGACCGCCGCGGCCAGGCCAACGCCCTGACCGGCACCGCCGACACCCACCGGATGCAGGACGAGCACGGTCCGGCGTTGGAGGCCTACCGGCAGGCCCTTGATCTCTACCGCGCCATCGGCGACCGCCGCGGCCAGGCCAACGCCCTGACCGGCACCGCCGACACCCACCGGATGCAGGACGAGCACGGTCCGGCGTTGGAGGCCTACCGGCAGGCCCTTGATCTCTACCGCGCCATCGGCGACCGCCGCGGCCAGGCCAACGCCCTGACCGGCACCGCCGACACCCACCGGATGCAGGACGAGCACGGTCCGGCGTTGGAGGCCTACCGGCAGGCCCTTGATCTCTACCGCGCCATCGGCGACCGCCGCGGCCAGGCCAACGCCCTGTGGGGCGTAGCCCATCTCCGGCGCGCCAGAGGCGAATACTCGGAGGCCCGCCGCTGTTTCCAGGGCGCCTTGGAGCTTTATCGTCTGATCGGCAACACCACCTGGGCCGACAACTGCCGTGAGCAGCTCCGGGACCTCGGTGACGACGACCCCAACTGATGGGCCGGCAGCTCGGAGCCCTGCGCTCACTGGCGCCGACTGACGACCGTTCCCGCAGGTCGCGATCAACCCTCCCGCTGTAGGAGTCATGGCCCGTAGCGACGACCAGGTCGGTCGCCGCCGATCTGGGGATCAATCCGGAGACCCTGCGGAACTGGGTCCGGGCAGCAGGAGCAAGCCGTCCACGGGGACGCCGGACGCAGGAACCGGCCCAGCCGCCAACCCCGCTGGAGGCGGAGAACGCGGCTCGGTGGAAGAAGGTCAGCGACGACGGGGTGAAGAACCCCTTCGACGCCGTGCAGCGGCCCTACGTCGACCCGGACTACTCCCCCACCCCTGGCTACACGGAAGAGGAGTGGGCCCGGTTCCTGACCGTCGCCCGCGACCAGCACCGCGTCGCGGCGTACCGCAAGCGCACGTACGCCATGCTGCTCGTCCTCTACACCTGCTGCCTGCGCATCAACTCGCTGCTCAACGCCCGCGTCGAAGACCTCGGGTACGACAAGGGGCACCGGGTGCTGCACCTGGAGCAGGTCAAGGGCGGCGGCAGGAAGAAGAAGCCCATTCCGCCGGTCGCCTGGGATGCCCTCCAGGATTACCTCGAAGGCCGCACCACGGGGTGGCTGTTCTGTACGGCCAGCGGCGGCCAGCTCGACGAACCGGCCGTGTGGCGCCTGCTCCAGTCGCTCGCCAAGCGCGCCGGGCTCCCGCTGCGGGGACCGCACGGCACCAAGGTCGACGCCATCACGCACGCCCTGAGCAAGAAGGACGCTCGTCCGGACAAGGTGCAGCACTGGGCCGATCATAAAGACTCCCGCACCACGCAGCGCTACAACCAACGCAAGGAACTCCTGGACGACAGCCCCGGCTACGGACTTGCCGGCGACGTCGCCAGCGCCCTGGAGCACAGCGCAACCTGAGAGGCGACGTGCTGCTGGGCGGCAGCCTCCGGCTTAAAGGGGAGGCGCAAAGCCGCAGCGCCCCGCATTGGATCGGCCTCGGAGTTCCAACGGAAGCCCCTTGGTTCACCGACGGGGGCGTAGACGACCGATTAAGCCTCCTCAGGATCATTGGAAGCCCGTACTGGGCACCGGCCCCATCGCGCCCATGAAGGACACTGTGCCGCCAGTGGACTTCGCGCCGACGAAGGACACCTCACAGCCGGAGAACCTCGCGCCGACGAAGGACACCAAGCCGCTGGAGAACGTCACGCTGGTGAAGGACACCTCGCCGCAGGAGAACATCGCGGCCATGAAGGTCACCACGCCAGAGAAGGGCACCGTGCCACCGGCGAACGTCGCGCCGGTGAAGTACACATGGCTGCCAGCGAACGTCGCGCCCATGAAGGACACATCGCTGCCGGAGAACCTCGCGCTCTGGAAGGACACCGTGCCACCGGAGAACCGTGCGTTGTCAAAGGACACCGTGCCACCAGAGAAGACCGCGCCGTTGAAGTCCATTCTTCCGTCGATGGTGACCCCAGTGAGATCGAGATTGCAGCCCTGCCACGAGCGGCCAGCATCCTTGGGGATGCGGTAGTGGTCACCGATGAGGCGCAAGATCGTATGCCGGACCTCGCGAAGTGCGCGGTACCGGTCCTTCTTGTCTTGGTGCGCGTCGCGACGTTCCGCAGTGGGTGAGGTGCCGTCGGGCAAGGGGTCAGACAGATCGCCGGGATCGGCAGGGAATGGCAGCCGCAGGTAGGCGCACAGGACGTCGATACAGGTCTGACGCAGGTCCTGTGTGGGGGCGTCATCGGCAAGGCCAGCCAGGGCGTGAACGCCTCCGAGCCGGACTGCGGGTGAGTCGGATCCGAGCTTGTCGACGGCTTGGGAGAAGCGCTCGGTGTGTAGTCGGGTGGCTTCGCGGTGAGCGCCGACCTCGTCGACGCGTTGACGCCGGTAGGCAACGACCAGAGCGACGAGCGCGCCGGCCCCGGCAACCACCCCGAAGGAGAGCTTCATCAGGTCGAAGAGCGTGGTGGCGTCGAGCTGGGTGGTGGATTCAATCTCTTTGAAGTCCAGCAGCACCACCAGGCCGTAGAAGACGCCGCCCGCAACAAGGGCCGCGGCGACGAAGGCGAGGGTCAGGGCCTTGCGGATACTCAACCGCGGTCCCCGATCATTCGGAGCGGATCGTGGCCTTCGGTTGGCTGTCATGACGAGAAGGACAAGGTGCCGAGGCCAGCGGTTGCAGCCGCCCCGTTGGGCATGCGATTGACGACCGATTACGCCCCCCGTGGGGTTATGGAACTGGGGGCACCCAAGCGGAATCTAGGACGACCGTCGCAGCAACGGGCGTGCCGACGGCAGCGAGAAGTCCTCGGGGAGCGGATCCCACCGAGGAGCTGAAGTCCACCCTGCCGCCCGAGAACGTCGCGGAGCTGAAGTCCACCGTGCCGTCGGAGAACGTCGCGTGGCGGAAGTCAATACTGCCGTCGATGGTGACGTCGGCGAGGTCAAGGTCAGAGCCCTGCCAGGAACGGTGGGTTCCCTGAGGACGTCGATAGTGGTCACCTATGAGGCGCAGGACGGTATGCCGGACCTTGCGGAAAGCCAGGTAGCGGTGGCGTTCCTCCTGATGGGTCGGGTCTTCGCCGGGGTCGGGTGTGAACGGCAGCTGAAGGTAGGCGCAGAGGACGTCGATGCAGGTCTGGCGTAGGTCTTGAGTGGGGGCGTCGTCGGCGAGGCCGGCCAGGGCGTGGACGCCGCCGAGCCGGACGGCGGGTGCGTCGGAGCCGAGTTTGTCGACGGCTTGGGAGAAGCGTTCGGTGTGGAGGCGGGTGGCTTCGCGGTGGGCGCCAGTCTCGTCGACGCGCTGGCGTCGGTAGGCGACGACCAGGGCGACGAGCGCGCCGGCCCCGGCGACGACCCCGAAGGAGAGTTTCACCAGATCGAAGAGCGTCTTCGCATCAAGCTTTGCGGTGGAGTCGATCTCCTTGAAGTCGAGTAGCACCACCAGGCCGTAGAAGGTGCCGCCCGCAGCCAGAATTGCGGCGACGAACGTGAGGCCGAACGCCCACCTCGGCTTCATCAGCCGCAGCTTCTGTTCGTTCGGGAAGGACCGCGGCCTTCGCTTGGCTGTCATGACGATGGAGACAGGGCTCGGTAGTCAACGGTTGCAGCCCGCACGATTGGCCGATCATCGACCGTTTCCGCCCCCTGGCTCGATCGGATCGACGCCTCCTTAAGAACGGGAACTACCAAGAGTAAGGAAGAGTGACCGCCGAAGTACCAGGCGTGCCGATGGCAGCGAGAAGCCCCCGGGGAGCCGGGCCCGTTGCGTTGCCGAAGTCCACCGTTCCGCCGGAGAACACCGCGTTGTCGAAGTTCACCGTGCCACCGGAGAACACCGCTCCATTGAAACTCACCCTGCTGCCGGAGAACCCCGCGCTCAAGAAGTACACAGTGCCCCCGGAGAACAACGCACCGCTGAAGTACATCCCGCGGCCGGAGAACACCGCACCGTCGAAGTGCACCACGCTCCCAGAGAACACCGCTCCGGCGAAGATCACCGAGTCGCCGGAGAACACCGCCCCTGGCTGTTCGACAGGAGCAGCTGGTGATACGGGGCGAGATCATCGCGGATCTGCGCGGGCCCAGTGGTAGTTGATGCCGACGCCGGAAAGGTCGGCAGGCACATTCGGAGACCGGAGCCGTGGGGCCAGTCCTCGAGGATCGGCGCGTCGGGCGGGAGCGGAGCGAGTGGTGGCGAAACGAGCCTGATGTCCTGACGGCGGTAGTCCGTCGTGCTGGTGCCCACCTTCCGAGCTGGGGTGAGAAGGCGGGCACCAGCGTGGCGCGTCAGAAACCTCGTGCGATCGTGCGAAGCCTGCGGATGTCTTCGATCTCGTAGAAGCGGTTGGTTCGTGTGCCGCGCTCCGGCGCCTTCACCGTGCCCTCCTCCCGCAGTTTCCCTAGCGCCTTCTCGACCGTCGCGCGGCTCAGCCCCAGGGCATTGGCGATGTCGCCCTGGCTAGGTCCGTCGACGACGTACATACCGGCGGGAATGAGCTTGAGGCTACGGCGGGTGTACTTCCAGCTTCGCTCTTCGCCGCCCTCGGCAAGGTAGTCGAGGAGCTTGGCAACGCGGGCGGTGGAGGTGACGTTGTTGGTCGAGTACACCGATTCCAGCAGTGCGGCGCGGTCGTTGGCGAGCTGCAAGAACAGGAGCGCCAGGTGGGGTTCCTCAGCCAGGGCCTGGTTGAGCGTCCTGGCGGTCACGCTGATCAGGGTGCTGTCAGCGAGGAGTTCGACACGAGCCCCGGCGGCAGACTTCCGTGGGTGCTCGTGGGGACGTGTCACGGAGGTGAGGTCGCCGATGACGGCTCCAGCGGACCAGATTCGCTGGGTTCCGTGAGGGGTGGTCTCCATGACACAGCCTTCATCGACGATGTGCACCCATTCGTGCCCGTAGGAGAGCATCGTGCCGCGCTGGCGACGCACGACACGTCCTGCTCGGACAAGCCAGCTTGCGGCCTGCGGGAGCGACGTGCTCGCCAGGAAGTTCTCGCTGCTCCCGCTCGGGGCGGTGAACCATGGCGATTCCTGCTCGGCTTCGTACGCAGTCACGGCGGTTACTTCCCGTCCCCTACGGCCGCCGAGTCGGGTTCACCCGGCGGAAGGGAAGCAGCCGGGGCGATGACCTGGGTCGGTGCGGGGGGCGACGGCTCGGTGAGCAGGCGAACCACGGGCACCAGGGCACCCACGAGTACGGCGAGCGCCACGATGACGGCGCCCACGCGGGCGGGGTTGTTCTTCAGGTGGAGGATGGCGTAGCAGGCTGCGGCGACGACGATCGCGAAGATCAGTACGGCCGCGAGGATTCCCTCGGACACGGATACCCCTACGGGTACGGGCGGCCGAGTCTCGTCATCGACATCTGGTGATGTCGAAACTCGGCCGCGATTTTGGAATGGTCTCGCCGGTGACGCACAGACCGTGGTTAGTGGCCTGTATCCGGTTAACCAAGAACCCTACGCCATACGAGCGACCCCACCAACAAACGTACGTGCGGGTAGATTTCTGATCGACCAGCCGATATGGCGGAGGGTCAGATTCCCTTTTCGTGCGGCAACCCGTAGCGGTTGCGCAGCAACGCGGCGGGCCGCGAGGATGCCCTTCAGCGGTCCAAGGTGGACAGTCGGCCTGGCGGGCGTGCGGACGGGCGTGAGAGCGCACCTAGACCGGAAAATGCATGACGGCCACACCCGAGGGGTGCAGCCGTCATGATGCTCTGAGAGCTGGGCGTACCAAGGGGACCAACCCTCGGAGAGACCCGTGCTGAGCGAGACCATTCCAAAGCCATGTCAGCTCTGACTAGGTAACCGTCTTGAGGTCTCGAATAAACCCTACTTCTAGGGAAAGTGGCTATGTTGCTGGCCACTTTCCCTAGAAGTAGGGGTTCTCCAGCGTCTAACCGGGGTGACCGCCCCGTATTGCTTCGAGGATTCCTTACTTCCGGGGACTCGATATCAGCATCAACGACGCAGCCCCGCGGGACAAGACAAGGATGGCCGAACCTCGGGGCCGAGTCACTGAAGGCGACGGTACGCCCCCAGTGCAGGGCAGGCCCGGCTGCTCAAGCAGACGCTCGGCTGAACCCGGCCAAAGCTGCGGGACTCCGCTGACCGATGGACCTGGCTCGTCCTAGCGGCCCCCGTCTCCGCCTCGTTCGGCCACCTCACGCGCGATCTGCGTCGACCGCGGGAACGGCCAGCGACCAAACAGACTCACCCCAAGCCCGGGTCTGCCGCGGTTCAGGAACCTTCGCGCGAAGACAGGTACGCCCAGCAGCGCCACTAAAACCCACGCCACCTGGCCCCGGCCACCCGCTGGGCTCAAAGAACCGGCGGCCCCCACCCGCTACGCAAACGTACCCTCGCCGCCGGCGAGGCATACGCCGCCCCGCTCGTCACAGGCCAGGGACCCAACCGCGCCGTGGCAGTGGATCCTCCACCCCAGCTCATCGCCACGAACGCGGCGATGTTGGATAGCGGCATGGTGAGCAAGATGGAGAAGAAGCCGCAGCCCGCCTGGGGCGTTCCGAAGGGAATCGTCCTGTTGGCGACCCCCGAGGGTTGGCGCACCAGCATCCTCACCAGGGAAGGCGGGATGCTCTGCGGGCGTCTGGAGGTGCCGATCAACATGGACCCACAAGACGCGCGGGCTGCCGTGGCGCTGATGGTAACGGGCCTCGCGCGCGACTTCCACGACACCGCCGTCGAGGTGAGTTGGGATCCGCCCCGGGAGCCCTGGTCATGGACCGCCCAAGTCGCTTTCGTCGCCGAAAGCGAACCTTCGCCGGGCACCGAGGGGCAAACGCCAAGCTGAGCACACGTGGACCTCCAGCGGGGACCACAAGCATCGGTGCCAGCGTCACATCAAGCGGGAGACGTAGGCCGGTGCGAGGGCTCGGACCGTGGCTTCAGGCAGGTCGCCGCTCAGGGCTTGCACTGCCATGCCAACGCCAGGTGTGGTGGGCCCCCCGAAGAGATCTTTGAGGAGTTGCAGGCCTTCTCGGGTGATCTCGCCGACTCGGGGATCCTCCCGCAATTTGGCGAAGGAGGCGGTGACCTGAGCTACGGGGATGGCGCGGATGATGCGCAGGACGTCGCCGGCGTCCTTGTGGGTAAGGCGTTCGGGGCGGGCATCTGCTTGTTTCAGACGGTCGTTGATCTTGAAAGCTTTGGCCACGAGGAGAGCAGCGGGGCCGGCGACGTTGACGCTGATCGTTCGAGCGTCGGCCGCCTCGAGGCTGGTAATGGTCATGGGTGAGCGGTCGACTGCGGCAACTTCCAGTCCTGGAACCCATCGAGCTGACATCACGCCGTGCGGAGGGATCTTGACGCTGCGCTTGCCGACCTTAGGGGCTAGCCCTTTGGCCATGAGCAGGTCGAACTCGATCGGAACCTCTTGGCCACCGATCCGCTGAGTTCGCATCCACAAGCCAGGCTGATTGTCGCGGAGCAGCTCGAAGCCTGCCTCCAGGAGCGCTTGGTCGAGGAGCGGAACATTCTGCAGGCGGTCGGGGTCGATGCTGATGTCTCCGTCTGACGTGAAGGAGGTCCGCAGGGCCGCCTCGGGCGTGCGCAGGTAGACGGCCTGCGCGCCGACGACTGTCAGGGCGTCGAGCTGATCGCTGAGGGCCGTCAGGCCGTCCAGAAGGACGCGGCGCGCGGCAACATGGAGTTGCTGAGCATCCACATTTTCAGGAACCCTGGCCACGTTGTCTCCCCACCATCGCTCAACCGCCCTGGAACCGATGAGCTTAGGCGGCCCACCATTCCTTGATCGTGTGAATGTCCAAGTTCCTCCACTGCTCGTGGGCGGACATTCTTTCCAAGACAGCTTCGCCTTCGGCCGGCAGTCGCCCTGGGCCGCTGAGACAGTCGAGGGCCAGCTGACTGAGCGCTACATGGGGCAGACCGCCAACGATGCGGGATTGCTTGAAGACCACCGGGTCATGGGCGTCGAGGAAGAGCACGTCTGCCTGCTGCTTCACCTCGAGAAGCCCGAGGTGGTCAACGAGTTCGTCGGAGAAATGGTCGGGACGGATGTAGATCATGAGCTGTCCGCCAACGGACAGCGGAGCCACCTCGCGCGCAGCATAGGACCCGGTGATGGCAAAGAGGCTGCGGGAGGTGAAGTCGTCCCGCATCTGGCGGAGCAGGTAGTCAATACCGTTGGGGGCCATGAAGCCGCTGTAGGGGTTCAGGTTGAGCAAGTTGGAGTGCTCTGCCCGGGCGCGCAGCAAGCCTTGCCAGTTCACCGAGTGGATGGTGCGGCCCTCGCGCTGGATCAGAAGCTGGTCCTCGAGGGTGCCCAGAAGCCGGGAGACGTAGGCCAGGCTGAGTTTGGTTGCCGCTGCGAGGTCACTGGCCCGGTAGGGCGGCCTCACGTCGGCCAGGATGCGTACCAGGCGATCTACCTTCGAGCCCGACAAGGTCACTGCTGACGAGGGCTGAGAGGCGCTGCGTGGGGCCCGGCTCTGGCCCTCGGTGTAAATGAAGATGGCCGGCCGGTCCGCCCGGATCCAGATGTTGCGGGTCAGGTCCACGTAGCTGATGCCGTGGATGCGCAGGAGATCCTGGGTTTTGGGGGAGATCCAGGGAGCCATGACCAGCAGCGAGGTGAACGAGTTCACCTGACGGACCAGGCGTAGCTTGCTGAGAAGTTCGGTATCGACCGTGCGGGGCGTGAGCGAGGACTTCAGGTCCACCACATATCTGGCGGTGTGGCCCATGTCGGTGGAACGAATCTCGATCATGCGGTCCGAGTACCAGTCGGCAGGGTCCTGCTGAAAGCCAGGAACTGCCTCGACCGCCCAGCCTTCGCCGAACAGCCCGCGCAGCCGCTCCAAGCCTGAATCGAAGAGCCTCCCCGGCGAGCTAACCTCTTCGTTACTCTTCGAATCCATACTCACTCCAAAAACTACACAACGTAACGAATTGCTTAGATCGCCGACTCTCCTTGGTCAGGCAAGTAGAGATTCTAGGCAAGTTAACTCTACTTACCGAGTTTCTTCAGTTAAGCAAGCTGCCAATACAAGCAAGCTTTGCTGTACGCCGTCCGAGCCAGGGCAGGCTTGCTACTTGCTCGGCAGTGTTCACCAGGCGAGCAGCGCTTCCGCACCAAGCCGCTGTCCGCGGCTCACGTCAGGCGGCTCAGCCGATGGAGGAGACGTTGTTGTACCCGTCGTAGCCGATGGAGGAGACGTTGTTGTACCCGTTGTAGCCGATGGTGAGGTGTTTGTTGATCCGATCCAGATGACGTCGAGCTCCTGGACATCGTCGGTCCAAGCGTCGATCGCACGATCCCAGACGCCGCGGAGGTTCAGGGCTGCGACCGACCAGGGCCCGCTGGCACTTCGGCTCCACTGGGGTCAGGTCGACGGGAGGCCGCTGTACGCAGGCAGGGTGCCTCCGTGGCCCCGGCGTTGTCGTAGGTGGGAGATATCGTCACTCAGTTAGGCGACCGGCAGTGTGGCCGGGCGCCAACCGGGCTGGAGGTTGTATGGCTCTGGACAGACGCCGAGTACAGACCGCCGTGATCGGCCACGCCGATTCCGAACTTCCTGTGGTGCTTCCTATGGAAGCGATTGAGCTCGACACCTTCAGAGCACGCCACGCCGAAGAGACCTACTGGTGCGGCATGTGGCTGGGTGGTTGCGGACACCAGCTCACCACCAAGCTGTACACCGACCGCGCATGTCACTTCGCTCACGTCCCAGACCCCGAGCACACCTCCGCCTGTACCCGGAAGGCAGCAGGAGTCTCCAGCGCGGACCACCTCTACATCAAGCACGGGCTGATGACATGGCTGGATGAACAGGAGATCACTGCCACGGCAGCCATCCCGCGTGATGCGGACGGTTTCATCGGCGGAGAGGTGCTCTTCACCCCCGCCGGGCGCAGCACTGTACGCATCCTGCTCTCCGAGCCGCCTGGCGAGCCTGCGGCAGGAACGGGGGATCCCTCTCAGCTCGTGCTCGGCCCCGAGGTGGCGTCTGACCCGGACGTGCTGCTGCGACAGGGATACGTCAATCGAATCCAGCTCATTCCCGAGGGCACTCGCCGGCGGATCCAGGTTGGTACCGAACGGCACGGCAGCCCCACCGAATGGTTCGACCTGCATGAGGTGGAGTTGACTGGCTCGGGGCTCAGCACCCCTGCCGTCGAGGAAATCCGCAGATTGCGTGCCACGCGGCAGCCCATCGGGGCGAGGCCGGCCAAGGCCGTGCCGTCGCCGGCTCGGCCCACCGTACGGACCGTCGGCGACGAGACGCCCGGCAGCACGGCGGATGACCGCGCGGCCGTCATCACGGCTCTCGGCAAGGCGGTCGACGATGGGCGTAGCCGCACAGAGATCCGTCGCTGGTTGAACCGGGCGGAAGAGGTGACGCACGGCGGGGCCACCGCTGAGGAGAACGGACTGATCAGAGCAGCTGTCGATGTGCTGCTACGGCTGGAGCGAGCCGTTAGCTTGCCAACACAGCGCGAACCGTCCTTTCAGGAGCGCAAGGCCCTGGAGAAGGTCACGCGGCTGTTGGGCAGCTTCACACAGCAGAAGGACCGCGGGATTCGGGCTATCACGTCCCGCCAGCGTCGCCAGCTTGAGCAGGCAGCGCAGCAGGCTTCCGATTGGCTCACCGCCGACCAGCGCTCACAGGTGCAGAAATGGCAGACAGCTCCGACGATCTCCACGCCTGTACCGCGTGCCCCTCGGACGCCGGTGCATGACCGACCCTGGCCCATTACCCCTGCTGCGCCGACCCGATCCGAGCCCTACGACCCGGCCAGCCTTGCCGACGCCGTCCGCGACGTCCTGGAGCACGCAGCTCGGTTGGGGAAGACCGTGACCTTCACCAGCCTGTGCACCCAGGTCAAAGGGCTGGATGAGCTACCTGAGTCCGATCAGGTACACGTGCTTCGACGCGTCAAGCCGATCGCTCGCACCCGCAGTGCGAGACCCGAGCAGCCGGCCCTGCTCACCGCCCTGATCACCACTGAGGAAGGGGGCATGCACTCCCTCTATCGCGGGCTGGCCGACCACGCTGGCTACCACCTGCCCCAGCGGGCCGACAGTGCCTGGGCCGACACAGTCAGGATTCTTCACGACCGCTACCGCAACCCGTAACCGGACGTGCGGCGCAGTGGCGTGGCACACGCAGACTTCTGCGCCGCGCGCATGTGAGGGCAGCCCCAGCGGGTGCTGAAACTGCCGAGGCTGGCGTTCGGCTGTGTCACCCGTGGTCGGACGGCCCCAGCCTGTCCCAGGGGTTGACCGAGATGTGGGGTGATGCGTCGGGGCGCTGGGGGTTGGCTTGGGGATGGGCGTCAAACCAGGCAAGTCCGCCGATGTCGAGCTGGTGGCGGGCGCGGGTGATGGCCACGTAGGCCAGGCGTGCTTCGTTGCGCGGGATCCGGCCGGGTTTCCCGTTGGCGTCGGGTTCGGGTTCGCGTTCGGTGAAGTCCTCGCCGATGCGGACGACGGGCCATTCGCGTCCCTTGGCTTTGTGGACGGTGGAGATGGTGACGTCACTGGTCTCTTCGGAGCCGAGGCGGTCGACGGCCTCGAGGGCGGCTGTGGTCCCGATGTCGTCGATGAGGTCGACCCAGGGGTGGAGGTCGGCTCCGGCTGGGTCGTTTTCTGCGTAGTCCTGGACTTCGCCCCAGGTCTTGAACAGGTAGAGCTCGGGGTGGCGGGTGCCGTTGCCGGCCTTGAGGTCCTTGGCGGCCAGGGCGAGGTTGCGCAGGACACTGCCGCCTCCCACCATGGCTACCCGCCGGTCGTGCTTGAGGTGGTACATCACTTCCGCCATGGCGCCGCCGTTGGTCCGGCACAGGACAGCGTTGGGGTGGTCAGCGGCTTCCAGGCGGGTGGGGGTGCCGGTGTGCCCGGTCAGGCGCAGAGGGGTGCGGGCGATGTGGAGCCATCGGTTTGCTTCGGCTGCGAGTGCGGGGCCGAAGCGGAAGGACTGGGACAGGGGCAGGTGGGTGCCGTCGGAGCCGGTCATGATGTCGCGGGCTCCGCGCCAGGTGTAGATCTGCTGGGCGCTGTCTCCGACGAGGACGATCTGGGCGTGGGGGCGCTGGAGGTTGAGGACGTACTCGAGCGCGGGGTTGGTGTCCTGTGCCTCGTCGAGAAGGATGTACTGCTTGTTGATGTGGGGATCGGTGAGCTGCCAGACCTTGAGGTAGTGGTCGTGCTCGACGCGGAGTTTGTCGCCGTCGGGGCGGCTGACGTCTTCCCAGGCGCGTTGGGCGTAGGGCAGGACGGTGGCGGCCAGGACGCGGTGGATGTCGGGGTCCTCGCCGCCAGGCTGCAGTGGAACGTGATGCACGCTTAGTTCTCGGTCTGCTGAGTGGCAGTAGACCAGGATGGTCTGCTTGGTGATGTAGGCGAGGTTGGTGCGCTCGAAGGTCCGCTGCTTGACCGTGAGGCTGGTGTGGAGTCCGAGCGTGTCCGCGGATTTCCAGGCGGGAACGCGGGCGCCGCCGAAGCGGTGCTGGTAGCGGTGGCCGACAGCGGCGTAAGCGAGACCGTGGCCGGTGGCGCACTGCACGCGTGGCGGGAAGCGGTGCTTCGCGGCTTCTTTGACCGAGCGGTTGAAGGCGATGTACATCCCGCGCCGGTCGGTGTCGGATGACGCCAGGAGTTCCAGCGTTGAGGTCTTCCCTGTCCCCGCGCCGGCCTGGAGCACGAGTCGCTGGCCCGAGGCGAACGCTTTGATCGCGTTCTCCTGCTCACGTGTGGGGGTAATGGCTGCCAACGAGACCTCCAGGAATTCCAGCCGTACGCGATGCCCGCAGCCCGATAGCTGCGTCGGCAGGATCGTGGCAGAGGGAACTGACAAGTCCGGATCCGTAATTCGCACTTACGCACTGGGGTTCGTCCCGGTGTCCTGAGGCACCGATTCTTCACGCGCCAGATTTCGAACAAGGTCTGCGCGCGCCCGGTCGCTACCGACGTCGTCCCCAGCGGTGGCGGCAGGCGGGGCAGGCGTGTGCGGAGCCCGAGCCGTAGCGGTGGATGGGTGTGCCGCAGCCGGCGCAGGGGCCGATGTCCCAGGGTTGGCAGCCGTGGAGGGCGGCGGCGGCTTGGCGCTGCGGGGTGGTGATGTCGAGGCAATGGATCTGGTGGGGGGTGCGCAGGAGGCGTTGAGGGACGTGGTCGAAGGTGTGGAGGCCGGTGGCGTCGGTGGTGTCGCGGCGGGTGCGGCGGTCGTTGAAGACCATGGTTTCTTCGCCGTAGCGGCAGGTGCTGTCCAGGGGGGCTTCGGTGAAGACGAGTTCACTGTCGGGCGGGGTTTCGTCGGAGGGAAGCTCTTCCTCGGGTCCGACGATGTTCTGCCATTCGGTGCGGTCTTCGGCTGGGACCCACATGCGGGAGACGCTGCGTGGGTCGCGTTGGCTGGGGATCCGCATCGGCACGTGCTCGCCATTGGCGGTGGAGGCGACCAGGTGGTCGACCTGGGTGTGGGGCTGTTCCGGGATGCAGAGGGCGGGCAGGTCCCACTGGGCGTGGAGGCGTCCGCAGGCGCTGCCTTTGACGGGGCAGGGCCGCTCGCTGTGGGGCATGCACTTCCAGCGCTGAAGATGGCGTACTCCGGCCCGGACCAGCATGCTCCGGGAGGAGGCGATCATCTGCCAGGGCAGGTCGTCGACCCGGGCCCAGGGTGCCCGGTCGATGAGTGCGGCCCGCTGGCTGTTGGTGACCCATAACGGGAGAATGCCGTGGTCAGCGGCGGCCTGGGAACGGCGTCGGATGGTGCCGGCTGTGATGGGCGAGTACTGGGCCTCCCAGCCGATCGGGCCGGCTGGGCCGGTGACCAGGACGTCGCTGCATACCTTGCCGTCGGAGGTGCGTGCCTCGGGCCGGGCCGAAAGTCCGCGGCGTTCCGCGGCTTTGACGATCCGTTCCTTCATGGCTTTGTGCTTGTCGCTCTCCTCCGCCGTGGGGTGATGCCGGACCGGGAGGTGCGCGGCGACCAAGGTGGTGGTGCCGTCGATGGTTCTGCGGCGGATCGCCATCCAGGGAGAGCGGTCGTCCTCCTCGGCCTGGCACACACCTCGCTCATGGTGCTCGAGGCACTGCAGGAGTTCGCGCTCGCGCTTGTCGATCGGCTGGGTGATCTCGGCTAGCAGCTCCGGCCGGTCAGGATGGCCAAGGTCCGGTTGAGTCAGCTCTACCGTGATGCGGTATCCGGTATGGAACACACCATTCGCCATAACCGGAAATAGTAGATCTGACCACTGACAACGAACACGGCGTTAAGCAGCCAAGCCAACTAATCGAATGCGTAAGCGATTATGTCGAGGCCGCGCTTGGCTCTCCGTCGCCTGCTGACACCTCATCGGGTTCAGCGGCTTCCTCTCCGTCCTCAATGTCATCTTGCTGCGGTGCTTCTGGAGCTGGGGCGTAGAGCGCCGCGTCGAGTACATCGCGGATCGCCTCGCCGCTCACTTGCGCTTCGCCATCGGCCGTCACCGGGTGGAGGAGAAGCTCGGTGGCCGCCAGGACGGAGAGAGCGGCTTCCCTCTCGCCGATTACAGGCGCAAGCCGCCCGTAGAGGCTGTGAAGTTTTGCGGCTGCCCGCGCAATGACCTTGCCGTCGAAGTTCCAGACGGGAGAAGAGCTCGGGTCCTCTTCGGCGAGCGCACCTAGCACTGCCGGAACGCAGCGGGGGTCCCATGCGTGCGGGCGCGAGTGAAGCCAGGCCAAGCTCTGGTCCAGATCGTCAGCGAAATCCGAGTCATCAGACACGTCAGACGTCTCGGCTGGGTCGGCCGGCTCGGGCAGGCTCGCCCTGATCTGAGGAACGCTCAGCTCGATCGGGTTGCTGTCCAGGACGTTATAGAACAAGGTGCGCGTCATGGCCGCCGGACCGTGGCCTGGGATGGCGCTGAACAGCTTGAGCTCCCAGCCGGGGTCGGCTGCCGCTCGCTGAGCATCACTCTCGAACCGGTTGACAGCGTAGGTACTCATATTCGCGCGCTGCGCGTGCGGGTTCGCCTGCGCAGCTTCGGCCGCGGCGCGGGTGGCACGCCACACGAGGTTGTAGATCTCCCCGATCGGTCTGTGGGCGGCGACTTTGCGGGCCGCCTCGGCGAGCCGGGCTCGGTGGTTGTCGGGCACTTCGGGAAGCTTGATCGTCTCCAGGCGGTCCGCGAAGTACCGAAGGCTCTCTCCCGCGATGAGTTCTTGAGCGAGGGCAAGTACGTCGTCGTGTTGTCCCGCGGTCATCCGGGCCAGATCGAGAGCTCCGGTCAGACGAGCATCAAGCTGCTCGACGGCCTTACCCGCGCTCGGCCCGTACGGGGCGTAGTAGCTCGCCCTGAGCGGGTAGAAGTCGCCGGTGAATTCAGGGTCTGGGAGCGCCTCGATCTGCCCCTCGGCTTCGCGCAAGGCGTCCTCGAACGTCGGGGGGGTCCATTCGAACGCCCGGACAGGACTCGTCGGGTGGATCCGCAGGAGCCCGGATCGCACAGCAGCTCCGAGCAAGGAGAACGTCTCGTCAGTGTTCGGATGAAGCGGCTCCGGCCACTGAGTCGGGCTGGTCATGGGCGCGGTGGAAGGTGCGTACCGGAGCATCGCCAGCACGCTGAGTACGTCTCTGACGCCAGCAGCGGAGGGTGGAGCCGCTTCCGACGGAAACGAGGTCGCGTACCTTGCTGCGACCTTCTCCTGCTGGAGCCGGTGCCATCGGGTCTGCGCCTCGGCGAGAGCCTGCTGTTGCTGATTCCTCTGCTTGGCGGCATCCCGCTTTGCCTTACGCGCGGGGTCCCGGACAAGACGTAGTGCGGCAATCAGGGAGTCGTTGCAGTCCACGCATACGGGGGTGTCACCTTCGCAGATCTGCTGAAAGGCGGTACGGGACGTAAGGCTGAGAGGCCCTTCGCAGTGGGGGCACTGCCGGTCGGGGACGACCGCACGGACGCCTGCTGCGGCAACAACGTAGATCTGGTGGCCCCAGCCCTGCGTGTCGATGTCCTTGGCTTTCTCGCACCACACGGGTGTGAAAACTTCGGCAGCGAAGCCGGCCAGGGCCCAGTACCGCTCTCCGATGCTGACAAGTTCCGGATCGGCTTCAGGCTCCGCGATCACGGTCGGGATAAGCCGGGAGAGAGCATCTACAGGCGACTGCGACTCAGAAAGATCACTCACATAGCTCACTGTAGTCGTATCACTGCACGGCGTTCAGAAGCCTACGTCTGCCTGTCCGTAGCGTGATGCCAGGTCCGCTGGATGCGCAGAGGATCGCGAAGTGTGCTCGGCAGACGTCAGGGTGCCTCGGTCGACTGCCCCCAACGCCGGTGAACCGCGCGGCGGCGGCGGAGCAGTTTTTCGCATTGCCAGCACAGCCATCCCTCCTCCAGTGTCAGGACAGAGGTGTTCGTGCATGAAGCGCCCGCGCATTTCGTGCGTTCACCCGGCCCCTCATGAATGACGAGGGGAGTGTCCTGGGCGGTCAGGTCGTAGCCGGTGGGCCGCTCGGTCAGGACGAAGGCGTCGTGTCGCAGCGGGTGGAACGGCACGAACTCGTTCTCGGTGTGGTCTGGCTGGGGGGAGTTGAAGTGGTCGTGGCAGCGCTGGTTCCACCAGCGGAGGGAGATGTTGAAGTCAGGCAGGTGCCATACCCAGATGCTGCCGCCGGTGAGCTCAAGGACCATCTGGCCCAGGCGGCCGGCGGCCTGATCCTGGTTAATGTCGACCCGTTCCCAGCGTCCTTCGCTCAGGTCGGCGACGCCCTGCTCGCACCGCTGCCCAGTCGGCTCGTCCCGGGCAATGCACTGCAGGTCCTCGATCGCGCACGGGCCGATCCGCAGCAAGCTGTGGTAGCCGACCACGTGGCGCACCTCGCGCGCCTCCTCGGGGCCTGGGCTCTCGACCTCTTCCTCCGCTACCGGCTCTGCCGGCTCGACGAAGGGAACGAACTCGCCGCGCTCGATCGCCGCACGCATTCGCACTCCGAGACGGCGGACGAGGTCCTGGACGCTGGGCGGGAGGTCGGGATGGTCGGCTGCGGGGCAGATGGCGGGGTGTGGGATCCGGCAGTACCCGTTGGAGGCATCAGTGCCCGGATAGGCCACGCCGCGGTTGATGTGCCAGCGCAGATTCGCTGGGACGCGGCTGCTGGGGAACTCGTTGGTCAGCGGAATCCGCAGGGCGTCGTAACGCTGGAACCACTCGACCGGTGTGCCGCAGTACTTACACAGGGAGGCCCCGTAGCGCCGCAGGATCTTCGTCTGGTTCGAGCGGTGGAGGTGCATGGACATGGGGTGCGCTCCCGCTCCCGGCTCGCTGTTGTGCCTGCATCACGACAACGAGGTCTGCTGATGCAGGACACGGCGGGGAGGGGACGACGATGGGCGCTGGCCAGTCCGTGCTTTCGGAGTCAGAGAGAGGTCAGGCGCCATGCTCGTACGGACGGGCTCTCGGGCGCCGCCTCCTCTGCCAGTTGCAGCAGTCCATGAGGCTTGGTCGCCCTCTCAGCGAGCCACGCCTCCAGATGTTCCGCGTGCGGCCGCTCCCCGAACCGGGTCCGAGGTACATACGGCATGAGTACTGAGGTCGCCAGGAGCTCGGCTGCGGAAGCCGGCTCGGCGAGAGCGCGGTGGTCCTTCCACTCCTGGAAGAAGAGGGCCCACACATGGTCCGGGTTGACATCGTGTTCCTCTCCCACAGGAGCCGGGGAAGGCACTGACGGGTCCGGTGCCTTCGGACAGTTGAGACTGTTGCGTTCATCGCGCCAGGCCCACGATTCCTCTGAACCGTGGGCGTCCAAGCGCTTCTCGAGGTAGACCCCGCAGTAACGGCAGAGACGGGCACGAAGGACCTGTGAGCTGCACCGCGGGCAGTCCTTCTGGTCAATCCGGCGCCTGCCGGGGCTGTGACACTTCCCGCACCAGTCTGCCGGCAGAGGCTGGTGGTCCCCGGGATAGATCGGATCCGCCTGCCGGGCGGCCGTCACAACGGCCGCCCGGGCAGTGGCGATGCTGGCGTAAGCCACAGCCGCAGAAAACCGACCGGCTTCGGCATGCTGCTCGGCTACGGCGAGGAAATCCTCCGGTGCCACCTGTGCCTCCTGGCAATGATCAGCGGCCGCTCAGTCGTTGGCGGCACAGGAGTAACTGATCGACCGGGCTACAGGTTCTTCCGCCGACAGAAGCTGTCCAGGACACCGCAACTCTTCGCCGGCACTCGCGTTTGCACGCACTGTTCTCGCTGAGTCCTGCGACGCTGAAAAGCGCCTGGGCCCTGGGAGCTGGGGCGCCGGTCCGCTCTACCCCGCCCGGTGGCTAGTCCGGATATCCAGTCCCAGCTCCGCCAGCGCGTCTATGACGACCGTGGCGGGATCTCCGAGAGGTGTCAGGTCGAACCACTCCCCGCGCACCCGGTAGTCCGCGAACCGATCGTGCAGCGCGCCTTCGTAGTCGCCTTCCACATCCAGGAGCGGAAGGAGCCTGGCGTGGTGGCTGGTCTGGAGCTGGGACATCCGGGACTTGAGGGTGCCGGTGGTTCGCCCGATCTTCGTCTTCGGGGAGCCCTCCACTCCGACGAGGTACGTCCGCACAGTCCGGCGGGCGAATCCCCGGGGTGTCGGCACCGCTGGCTCATCGGGGGCCGGGTGGGCGTCGTCGTCGTGCACACTTCCGGGGTCCTGGTGCACCACGAGGGTTGTGCTTCCACCCTGGATGGTCAGGGTCTTACCGATGGGCGTGCCGTCGGCCCTGAACGTGGTCCGGATGATCTGCATGACGATGACGGCGCCCTTGTACCCCAGGGCCTCCAACTCTGCCTCCGTGGCGTACCGCGAGGTGACCTCCGTCCCCTCCCATGCGGCTTCGCTGGGTTGGGGCTGTAAGTGGTCATGGCGTGGGTGGCCGGTCGAGTTCTCCATGGCCCGACCCTATGGGCGCCGGCCGACGGGCCCGACGTCTTGGCCATGGCGCGGGGAGGGGTGCGAGAGCAGGCTGCCGAAGAGATGGGCGGATCCGGTTGGCGTCTTCCGCCGTCCCCCACGGGCCGCGGGTCGCCGTACGGCGACCCGCGGGCCGAACGCGAGGGGCCCTGGACGCGGGAGGCCGAGGGCCGACGGCCGCTCACGGGGAGTGCACAGACCCTCCCGAGGTGTCCTGGGTCAGGTATTTTTCAAGGATTGCCAACTAGCTAGTGCGGCGGAAACGGCAGACTCCTTGGGCTCAGCTGGAAATACGACCCCTTTATCAAGATCGAATAGCCACACATTTTTCACCCCTGCCAGCCGCTCGTGGTAGGCGACAGGAAATGCGACTGGGATATCGTGGACCCATCTTTGGCTACCAAGAATGTCGGGGCACACCACGACAAAGGGTTCTCTGTCCCGAATATTTCCAAGTCCGCTGTCCCAGCGGTAGCCAAAAAAAGCCAGTCCGTCTAAGTAGTCTGGGTGCACTCGGATATTAAAGCTATTTCGTGAGCGTGTGGCATTGTTGTTGAACTGCTTCAGTATCAGGTCTTCGACACCAGATATGTCCTCAATCCCTGTCCGAGCGCGGAATGCCGCTCGGGGATCATAGGCGCGAATCTTCGCAATACGGGCCTGCTCGCGATGGTCATCATCCTGCTTGCGGTCGATATCCATGTACTGCGGGGCTGTCCACCATACGAGCCAAGGCTCCCCGGCTGATCCGACCCACTCTGCTGGCCAGAGCCGGCCATCACTGTCATGCACCGACTTAGCCTTAGATAGGGGCCGATGCGCCCCCATCCTTCCGTTCAAAATCCATGCCACGGCGTCCGTAAGATTCACGTCTTCGACCGAAACCCATTGCTGAAACGACGAACCTTCATGTATCGCCAGCATGCGTGCGATCCCGGCGCTCACGGTCCAATGGCCCCTCCCGGCGTCAGAAGGAGGGCTGATCAACAGTGAGGGAACACGTCCAGCCCACAAGCTAGGCGCCACCCCGAACCAGCAAACGGCGACACCGTCTCGCTCGTACCGGTCCGTGCGTGCCTGGATGCTTTCGGGAGTGATTGGTGAGAGCTGTGCTTCGAGGGCAATGCGTCGTGTGCCGTCAGCACTGGTCGCCATGACGTCAGCACGCCAGGAACGGTCTGAAGCGGCAACTTCATACTCGGCATGGAATCCTGCAGCGCGGGCCGCCTGGGCAAGCTCAAGCTTGAGCATGTGATGCTCAATGGACTCGCCCCTCGCCAAAGCGCACTGAGGGGCCCGCGGCCCATGGCGAAAGAAGCGCAGGCCACGCGGAGAGCGCACGGGGGTCATAGTGTGCTGGCACTCACGGCAGGTAAGAGGAGCCCTCGGGCGGGCTTGGTGCACAGTGTCCCAGGACTTGCCGCAACCAAGATCGGGGAGTGTCGAGTCGACGCTTCCCCACGCTTCGTGCCACACCATGAACGCCAACGCGCAACTCCGCTCTCTGCGGGAGTCATTCGCCATTACGCTACTGGGCGACCGTGCGACCGGAGAGCCCTTCTCGTGATTACGGGCCTGGCCGCTCCGGCTTTCGGATCGGGTGGTTTTCGCCAGTCGTGACGCCGCAACGGAGTCGGCCAGCCGACGCCGGCAGGCTGGCCACAGCTTCTGGCTGTCTCCGGTTCCAGCTGACGTCGGCGGGGGCCGCAGGGTGAAGATCGTCAGCGAGAGGGCCCTTCAAGGGCCTTGTGGAGCGGTCAGCGGATGGCACGCTCAGGCCGACTGCATGTCGATGAAGCGGCTGTAGTGGAGCTGAGCGGCGGCGGAGACCGTTGCCCGAGGCCCGAACCGGTTCTTCTCGATCACGAGATCGACCTCACCGGCTCGCGGCGATTCAGGTTCATCCACGTCCGGACGTTCCACCTTGATCACCACCGACGCATCGTTCTTGATGGCCCGTGACTCTCGGACCATGCCGTCGTCGTTGAGCTGGGAAAGGGCGATGACGTGGCACTCCAGGTCGACCGACAGGTTCTTCAGACCGCGCGAGACGGCGGCGACGGCCTGTTCGCGGGTGATGTTGCGGGTCTGCTCGACCTCAACGAGCTGGAGGTAGTCGACGACCAGGACGTCGAGGCCGTCCTTGCGTACGCAGGCGCGGGCAGCGGACTCGATGTCGCGAAGGGCGGCATGGTCGGGGCGGTGGATCCGCAACGGCAACGTCTTGAACAGCTCCCGGCCAAGGCGTTCCACCTCCTTCCACCCATCGGGCGTCAGGCCGCCCTGCCGGGTCAGGTGGTGCATGGGGATCATTCCCTCGGCCGCGACGATCTTCTGCAGCAGCTCAGTGCTGCTCATCTCCAGCGAGGAGAACATCACCCGGGCCCCGGCCTTGGCTGCCGCAGTAGCGGCGTTCAGGGCAAGCGTCGACTTGCCCACACCGGACTGGGCAGCGATGACCGTGACGTTCCCTGGGCGCATGCCCGAGGTGATTGTGTCCAGATCGGCCAGGCCGTAGGAGAGGCCGATCTGCCGTCCTTTCTGGATCTCTTCCAGTTCGTCCACGTAGTCGAGGTAGATGTCGTCAACCACCGGAGGGGCCGCACTGAGGCCGGGCGTGCCGGCCACGATGGCGGTCAGCTCCTTCTCGACCAGGCCGCGCACGTCGACTTCATCGCCTTCCTCGCTGTAGGCGTACTGAAGGATCTTCTGGGCAGATTCGATCGCCGCCCGGCGGTAGGCCTTGGCTCGGACGATCTCCGCGTAACGGGGCCCATTCGCGATCGTGGGGACAGCCTGGATGCAGGAGTGCAGGTAGGCGGCTCCGCCAACCTTGGTCAGCTCGCCGCGCTGGACGAGTTCTGCGGCGACGGTGACGACATCGACGGCCTCGCCGGCCTGGCGCAGGTCGCAGATCGCGCGGTGGATCATCGCGTGGGCCGGCTTGTAGTACTCCTCCGCGACAATGCCCGTCTCCAGGATCTCCGCGAAGTAGCGCTGAGCGGCGCCCATGGTGCTCATCAGGGTGCCGATCGTGGCCTGTTCGGCCTCCATGTTCTGCGGCGGCATGCGCAGGAATCCTGGTTCCGGCTCGGTGTCCCTGCGGGATTCATCGAGGCGGGCGGCGGGGTGCTGTCCGGGCAGGTTCTGGGTGCTGGACACTGGTGGTCTCCTGTTCGGGCTCTTCGGGCAGGGGTGCGGGTCGGACCGCGGGAACGGTCCGGCCCGCCTTTGTGTGTCAGGCCGTGACGCAGGGGATGCAGCGGCTTCCCGCGCGGTACTTCGGGTGCTTGGGACACATACCGTCCGCAGTCGAGCCGGGTGCCGGAGTCGTGGCCACGACCGCGTAGCGGGGCAAGTTCGGAATCCGGTCGCCCGCCAGCAGCCGGTACGGGTTGGTGATCTTGTGCGGGTTCTTCGTCAGCTGCCGCGTGAGCAGAGCCCGGTCGACCGAGTGGATGCCGGGCCAACCCTGCTCCGCCATCACGCCAAGGAGCTTTGGGGCCAGCTTGGACGCGTTGAGCTTGCCCTGGGTCCAGGGATCCGGCAGCAGCTGCAAGACGTCAGCTGCGGCTTGAAGGTCTTCTTCGGCGTAGCCAGCCTCCGCCTCCTCCCTCGGTGACGGCAACGACGTGTGGCCGCTGGTGTCCGCGAGGGGGTTGGGGGAGGAGGTAGTTACCTCCTCCGGGGGGTGTGGGGGGTGGGCCCCGGACTGCGGGTTTTCCGCATTCCGGCTCTGACCAGGCGAAACGCGGGTTTCCGGACTGCGGGTTTTCCGCAGTTCGGGTCCGGACTGCGGATTTTCCGCATTCCGGCTCTGACCAGGCGAAACGCGGGTTTCCCGCGATTCGGCGGGCGGCTGGCACTCCGAATCGCGGGTTTCCCGCAGTTCGGCGTTGACCTGCATAGATGCGGTGATGCCCAGATCGACGTACTGCTCGTTGTTCGCCGGGTTCCGGTAGACGCGGGTGACCCAAGTGGGGCGTTCAGTGGTCGAGTCATAGGCGGGGACGCGGGAAAGATGACCTGCTCGCGTCAGCCGCGCAGTGATCGTTTTGTACCGGTCTTTGCCCATCTTCCAGCCGCGCGCCTGGAGGTCGCCGCGGATGGCTTCCATCGTTGAGGGCAGCCTGGGATCGCGCAGTAGAAGCTCCGCCAATACGCCGAGATCCTCGGGCTGAAGTCCCGGAGTCCGGACCAGCTCACGGCGCAGAACCACCTCCTCCGGCGCCTCCCAAGCACGCTCCAGGAAGCTGTTGCCGAATTCGTCAGTCACAGCTCACCGCCCGGAACGCCAGCGATCAAGTGCTGGGTGAGCAGGAGGGCGTCGGGCGTAAGCGCGGCGTTGTCGGCCAGGGTGGTAGTGGTTACGCCCGCTACAGGTGTCGGCTCGGACGCCGGTGTGACAGCCCGGCCGGAAAAAGTTCGTCGAGCCGCGGCTGGAGGCCGGCGGCGCGGGCAGTACGGGCGGTGCATGCGGTGATCTCCCCTTGTAGGGGAGCCGTGACCAGCAGATGTGACCAGGTGGGCTACTCAGATGGTGGCGTTCCGCGACGCGGGGCGCTTATTCTGGGTAGAGGTGACCACGCGGACCGAGAGGTCCACGGGCATCACCCCGGCAGGCGAGGTCACTCTCACTGCTCACGACTCGGAGTTCTTGGACGTTCCTCGAGTCGGTTCGCTAGGAAGCGGTCCCGTTGTGGCGACGGGGCCGCTTCGCGCGTTATGGGCTAGACGTACTCCTGGGGCTACTAACAACATCAGCTTCCTGGCCGACTTCGGGATGCTTTGCGGCGAGCCCAGTGAGAAGCCGAGAGTAGGCGGCGAGGTGCTGGGCCCGGGGCACTACCTGGCCGTTTTCCCAGCGCAGGAACGCTACGCGTGAGACTCCGAGCGCCCTGGCAACCTCCTCCTGCGTGAGTCCATCTGCTCGCCTTAGGCGCATCCGAATCCGCGGCGGTGGTAGTTCCGTACGGCGTGCCAGAAGGGCATCAACCGCTTCGAATAGCTCAGACATCACTCCCCCTTCACGCTTCCGTAACTCGGAACTATACATATTGGTTGCATCGAGAGCGCCCTTTAATGAAGTTGCTGGCGTGTCACCTCAGAACCCATGTGACTCTTCCTCACCCAAGCCCGGCAAATGAGAGTTGGCGGCCTTCGCGGCTGCTGCCAGCTCAGGCAGCTCCACCACGGTCACCCCGGCCTCCACCAGCTGCTCGTAGCCGACGCAGTCGTCGACGAAGAGCGACGGCTCCCGCCAGGCAATGACAACGCGCGGGATGCCGGCCTCGAGGATCCGCTGCGCGCACGGCGTTCGATCGGCACTGCGCTGGGAGCAAGGTTCCAGCGTGCTGTAAATCGTCGCTCCGGCAAGGCGCGGTTCCTCCTGGGGGAGGTGGGCGAGTGCGACTTCCTCCGCGTGGTCTCGGGGCCCGGTTGCCCGCGAGTAGCCGGACGCCAGCTCGGTGCCGCCTTCGCCGACGATGACCGCGCCAACCGAGTAGGCGCCTGCAGTCGGCGGGCACAGCGCAGCAAGGTCGATCGCACGCTGCATCCAGCGCAGGTCCTGCTCTCTGTCGGGTGCGTACATCAGGCGGTGCGCTCCTTCGGGGCGTAGCGGACGAAGACCACGTCGTCGATTGCCCGCACCTCCAGCACCTTCATTCGGGCAGTCGACCCGCCCGGGTAGTTGGCGGTACCGAGGAAGCGTGCCGCCTCCGGCTGACCTACCAGCAGCGGCGCGATGGCCAGATGTACTTCGTCGGCGAGGTCTGCGGCCATGAGCTGCGTGTGGATCCAGCCGCCGCCCTCCACCATCAGCCGGCGGACACCGCGGCGCCCGAGTTCATCAAGGACCAAGCCCCAGTCGAGGTCCAGTCCGACGCTTACGACGTCAGCAAGAGCTCCCAGCGTCGCGCGCACCTTCTCCACCGCGTCGTCCACGGTGAAGACCAACTTTTCGCCGCCGTGATGCCAGAACTTGAGATCGGTGGACAGATCCCCTGTCCGGGTGACCGTAACCTTGAGCGGATACTCCGGCTTGCCGTCAGCGACGCGCTGAGCACGGCGTTCATCGCTGTTGACCAGGAGACGCGGGTTGTCCTTCCGCATGGTCGTCGCACCGATCAGGATGGCATCGGACTCCGTGCGGACCTGGTCGACGCGGTCGAAGTCAGGGGCGTTGGAAAGGCGCAGCCGCTCGGGACTGTTGTCATCCAGGTACCCGTCGACCGACATGGCAGCAGAGAGGATGACGTACGGACGCGTGGTCATTCGGCGTGATCCGTTTCTTCTCAGGATTCGTGGGCGAGCAGATTGTCGAAGTGCGTACGGAACTCTGCTACCTCGGGCTGGCGCTGCCAGGGGACCAGCGCCTTGTCGAGACGCGCGAGCTCGCGGACGATCCGGCCCGAGCCCGTGTCGTTGGCGACGGTCAGGGCCTGAAGGCCGACCGTAGACGCTTCGTCCGGGGCACCAGCTCCGGCGTGGGCCACGGCGGCCCGAGCCATGTAAACACCACGGTCGCGGTGGTAACCGTCGGGCAGCGACTTGATGGCGTTGGTGAAGATCTCCGCAGCCTCCGCGTGCTTACCCAACACCTCCAGGCCGTGCGCTCGGTGCACCTCTACGTACTGCTCGTTCAGCCACACGCCCCAGGGGGTCGTGTCGCTGGAAACTCGATCGAGGGAGTTGCGTACGTCGTCGATCGCGCGCTCGCTGTCGGTCGGCTCACCACGCAGCGCATGCCCGTACGACGCGTATGTCCGGGCCACCGCGGCCAGTCGGCTGCGGGGTCGCGCCATGCGCTGAGCAGCTTCGGCGAGGTCGACGACGTCGACCAGGTCCCGCATTTCCCCAGCCAGCTGCGCTTTGCGGGCCATCACGTACGAAGTCAGGTCGCCGTCTGCGACGGTGTGGCTCCACTGGAACGCCCTGTCGAGCCAGAACTGGGCGCTGTCGAAGTCGCCCAGATCTTGGTAGAGCCAGGAGGCGAACTCCGCGTACTGCGTCTGGAGTTCCATGAGTGCGTGACGGTCTGCGCCCTTGGCGTCCTGGCGTAGACGTTTGATGTCCTCGATGTACTCACGAGTGGCCGCGATGGTTCGGCTGGGTCCGAGAAGGTTGTCGTTGTCGATCAGCAGACGGCGCACACGCTGAAAATGCTCCACCGGTGTACCGCTGTAGGCAGCAGACGACCGCGCGGGCCGATTGAGGCCCGGCAGCGCGTTGGAACTTGCGGCTGCCGGTGTTCCTACGCCCAGCGCAGATGCTGCACCAAACCCCACCCCGCCACGCAGCATCGCGCGTCGATCGAGTGCCACGAAAACCACCGATCCATCCCGTAGACGAGCGGGGACGAAGATCCCCTCATGATCAGACATTGCCTGCTGGGAGGCAGCTGCGGCCAGCCCAACCGACGCTTCGGATACATGGAGGGTCGAAACGGATACACGGCTGGATGCAGATGCAGGCAGCTCGATTTGCTCCCAATGGTCCACCAGGACGCCGCCGGCGCGAAGCAGCGAGTCGATCAGTTCGACCTCTGCCCGATCCTTCGGGGCCCTGTCGCCGTTCTCCCATTTCTGCAGCTTGGAGTGCGACATGAAGGCTTTGTCGGCCAGCCCTCGGAGGGAGAGTTGGCGGAGTTTCCGGAGTTCGCGAAGCGTGTACCCGAAGCGGTGCTGGGGCGACTGCTCCGGTGTTAACGCGTTCGGCTGCTGGCCCACTTGGTGCCCCTCCATGTCTCCACTCGGTGTATCCGGCGGCTGGATACACGGCTGATCTGGAACTCGAGCCCCGACCGGACCTACAACTTTGCTAACGAAGATGACCCCACTGGAGAGGGATGGCGATGTTCATCGAGACGCAGGGAAGGACGTCAGTCATTGCGCCCCTTCTCGATCTTTTCGAGGCGAGCAGCCAGGTCCGCGACCTGCTCCTCAAGAGCCTTGAGGGCGCGGGCGGTCGAGTCGTTGCTGGTCTCAGTAGCAGTGTCCGTAATGAAGGATCCGAGGCCCTGGTGGGAGTAGATGAGCCCGGCCGCGCGCAGTTCGGTCAAAGCCCGCTGGACGGTGCCGGCCGCAACGCCGTACTCCTCTGCCAGCTCTCGCGTGCTCGGCAGCTTCCTCCCGGCGGTCCACCCGCCGGAGCGGATCTTGTCGCGGACATCCTGAACGATTCGCTGGTACGGCTGCACGGCCTCGTTGCTCATGAGCGACATCGTAGGTCGACCCCCTTGGCTTAGCTAGCTTCCTCAATCAAGTACTTGACCACTCCTGACTGTATCAGCTAAGTTATGTATGTCGATAAGGCGAGGTGGTCGGCATAAGCCCTCACCTGCCGCTCGAGGGTTAGCGCCAGCCGGGTTCTCACGGACCCGGCTTCCTCACCCTGACGCCCTCTCGTACTGGGAGCCGGAACCTCGGTCCCCTTCGCGCCACCGCAGTAGTCGTCCGCCCTTCGGGGCGGCCGGGGTAGCCCTCAGGTCACTGAGGGCGCGAGAGCACCATCAAACTCCCCCGGAGCCTGGCGGCACGACGACTGTGTGCACGTCGCAGCGCTGTGCGCTGTCTGTCCCACGGGACGCCGGCCTTGTGCCGTGCGGCCCGGAGGGCAGAGAGAGCATCGCGACGCGCCCCTGCCAAATGAGGAGTTCAGATGTCTGCTTCGACCCTTGAGCGCACCGCCCGCCCCCGCCGGAGTCGGACCCGCTCCCGCACCGTCAACGCCCGCCTGGCGCTCGCCATCTCCACCCTCAAGCCCCACCAGTACGACCTGCGTCCCGACTGCGCGTCGTTGATCTGCCCCGACTGTGAGACGTGGGTGCCGATCACTGGCTTCCAGACGAAGAGGCCCAAGCTTGTCCCGCACGACACCGGCCGTGCGGGCAAGGACGCGGCCGTCCGCTGCGGACTGGGTAGCAACCGCCTGGTCACCATCGACGTCAAGGTCAAGAAGTGGCAGCAGCGCCTCGAAGACGGCAAGGCGGATACCGCCCACCGTCGCCGGACCACCGTCCTGCGTAAGCCGAAGGCGGTGCCCCTCCCGGCCGTCAGTCAGATCGCGGCGCAGAAGCAGAGCGCGGCGACGGATGCCGAGCCCGGCGGCGGCCGACCCCTGTGGCTGCTGCGCAAGGGGCAGTGGGCATCGACTGAGTCTGCGGTCCGCGACGCCGACACCCTGCGGGCGCAGCTGCCCGCCGGTGAATCGCCGCTGGGTGCACCGCCGGTGCCGTTCAAGACGCTCCACCCGAAGCGCCGCGCGCGCTGACCGCTTCGGACGAACAACCACGGCCCCGGCCGCCCTGCAGTAGAGGGCGGCCGGGGCCGTGGCTGCTCGTACAGCAGCCCAAGGGCCACTGGCCCTGAACACGACGAACCCCCTGGGAGGCAACCCAGGGGGTTCGTCTTCGCAGCTCACCCTCGCTAGAAGGGGATCTACGCATGCACAGGATGACATCCACTCAGGCCCGGCACACACGCCGGGCCGCCCTCCAGGCCGCGGTCGACGCAGGCTCCCACTGCGCCAGCGTTGACCCGGACCTCTTCTTCCGCGCCGATGACGAGAGGCTCACTACCTGGCGGGCCCGCCGCACCAAGGCAATCAGCCTCTGCTCCGCCTGCCCCGTAAGGGCCGCGTGCGAGGAGCTCGCGCTGCGCGCCGGAGACGGCCGCGCCGACGCCGACGAGATGGTGCGCGCCGGGCTGACCGGTCGCGAGCTCGCCGCCGTCAGGGACGCGCACGCTGAGCGTCTTGCGGCCGCGGTCGACGCGGACCGCGACACCGAGGGACGTCAGCTCGACGCGCTGATGACCCGGCTCCACACCGAGGCGGGTACGAGTCCCGACTCCAACCGCAACGGTGGAGTCCGCTCCGTAGCGCTGCGGACCGCCGCCCAGAACGACCGGCTCCGCAGCATCGCCGCCCAGATCCGGCAGATCCGCATCGCCCGCCGCGCCCGCGCCGGTTGGGGGGTGGCGGCATGACCGTCACCACCCTCGCTCTCCGGGCCGGATGGCTCGAAGCTCAGGAGCGCGACGAGACCGACCAGTTCCACCAGCTCGTCCACCACCTGATCGTCGACGGCGACACTCGCGCCCGGTCCGCCGGCCGCCAGGCACGGCGCACCCTCGCCGAAATGGCCCCCGGCTACGAGCGGCAGCCGGTACTCCTCCTCACCCGCCCGCTCACCTTCAAGTCGGCGAACGACTCCTGCCCCCTCTGCCACCGGTGGAACTGCGACGGGCACGACTGCCCGCCCGGCGTATCGGCCCCGGCCGCCACCGAAAGCAACACCCTCCAGTGCGACCGGTGCCAGGGCTGGTTCGGCTACACCGGTTGGACGTGCTCCGCCTGCCTCGCAGTCGGAGCACAGATGGCACTGCCGATGCGGCCGACCCCGCACGAGCGTGACGGCCGCACCGAGCCGCCTCCGGCACCCGCTCGGCCGCACTCCGCCACACCCGAGCGGCAGAAGTCCTGACCCGGCACATACCTGCCGCCCGCGCCGCCCAGCGCCTCGCGGCGCGGGCGGTCACCGTATGCGGCCTGGCCCACCCGCTCACCTGCGCCCTCCTCGCGGCCGCCGCCACGGCGGCCGCCCGGGCCTGGGACGCGGGCCACCCCGTCACCGACACCCACCCCCGCACCACCGAGAGGCATCACTCCCCATGGCCGACGACCTGCACGCCCGCTACATGCGCGCCGCCGACACCTGGCGCGCCCACCGCGAGGGCTGCACGACCTGCCAGCACGGCGCTCCCTGCTCGACCGGCGCTTCGCTCCTCGAGCGATTCACCCGGCTCCAGGACGCCTACCTGAACCGCCGCCGCACCTGACCCGAGAGGACACCCCGTGGCACCCAAAACCGCCACCCGCCGCAGGCGCCAGCCCGCGGCGGCCACGAGCCCGCGCCCCAACGGGCGTGCCAAGGCGTCGGCGACACCGAGCTCCATCCCCGCCCAGTTCGCCGCTTCTGAGAACCTCACGCCGCTGGTGCACCCGGAGGCCGATCCGGTCCTGGCCGATGCCGCCGACCGCGCCGCCGACCTCCGGGACCGTGCCGCCGACGAAGCCGCGCGCCTCCTTGCCGACGGCGAGATGCGCGCCACCGAGCTGCTGGACGGCGCGCGTGCCGAGGCGGCCTCGATCACCGCGGCCGCCACTGCCGAACAGTCCCGCATCTTGGCCGCTGCCGCGATAGACGCCGACCAGGTCCGCACCGACGCCGCCACCACCGCGGCCGCCGACGCCGACCAGGTACGCACCGTCGCCGAAGCGGCTGCACAGCAACTGCTCGCCGACGCGCGCCGCGAGGCCGACACCGTCACGACGACGGCGACCGCCGACGCCGACCAGGTCCTCGCCGGCGCGGAGCGCACCGCGGCCGAGACCCGCACCCGCGCCACCACCGATGCCGAACAGGTATTGGAGCGGGCGCGGGCGGAGGCCGACCAGATGCGCGAGAGCACGGACGACCACGCCGTGCAGGTGCGGGCCGGAGCAGAGAAGGTTGCCGCTGGCCTGCGGCAGGACGCCGACCGCGCGTTGGACGACGCCAGGCGCACCGCTGAACAGCTGCGGGAGCAGGCCGAAGCCGACGCGAGGACGGCCCGGCAGGCGGCGGCGCAGGCCACCGCCGACCAGGCCGCAGCCGCCCTGGCCCGAGCCGAGGGCGACCGGATCCTGGAGGCGGCGACGCAGCGCACCGTTCAGCAGGCCCGGCGCCGGGCGATCCGGACCGAGTCGCGCGCTGCCCGACGCAAGGCACGGGCCGACGCCCGGCCCGCCGGCGGTGTGCCGCCGCTGTCCGGGCAGGAACTGGTGGGCGTGATCGCGATCGTCCTGGCCGCCGCCGTCGTCTCCACCCTCGGCCTGCTCTCCTCCTACACCGCGCTGGAGACCAAGGCCGGCGAGTGGGGCTGGGACTGGCCGTGGCTTCTGCCCGTCGGCATCGACGTCGCGATCCCGGCCTTCACCGGAGCCAGCCTGATCCTGATCCGCATGGGCATGGAGCTGCGCTGGATCCGCTGGGTGCCCCGGGTACTGACGGCGGTGACTGTCTACCTGAACTGGAACGCCTCGGACAGCACGTCGGGGCGCCTGGGGCACGCCGCCCTCACCCTGCTGTGGGTGATCTTCTCCGAGATCGCCTCCCACGTGTACGCCACCAGGATCGGCGCGGTCACCGGCAAAACCCGGATGGAAACGGTGCGCCGCAGCCGCTGGCTGCTCGCCCCGATCCCCACCGCCCGCCTGCGCCGCCGGATGATCCTGTGGGAGATCACCTCCTACGAGGAGGCGCTCACCCGCCTCCAGGAGCAGACCTACCTGCGAGCGCAGCTCAAGGAGCAGTACGGCCGACGCTGGCGGAGCAAGGCCCCGCTGGAGCAGCGGATGGCGCTCAAACTCGGCTCCGCGCCCGCCGCGCTCGCCGACACGCTCACCCCCGAGGACGCTCACACCATCGAGCGCGTGGAGATGACCGAACACGCTCACTCCGACATGAGCGCGCTCACCTCGGAAGAGACACGCGGCGAGCGTGAGCGCAGGGCGCTCCCCTCCGGCGCTCAAGAAGGTGAGCGCATGGCGGAGAACGCCGACGCTCAGCGAGCGGAGAACGCTCGTACGCGCAGGGAGACCGACGCGCTAACCGAGCGCCGCCACGTGCGCATCCGTCTCCTCTACACCGAGCTCGGGCGCCGCCCCGAGTGGACCGAGATCCGCGACGCGCTCACCGACGCCGGCCTGTCCGACACCCCGGTGTCCCGCCCGACCGCCCAGCGGCTGCGCGCTCAGGTCGAAGAGGCCGCGCCAGGCACATGACCGAGCGTCCGAGCGTCCGGTGAGCGCCTGAGCGCCCCAACCCCCGGCAGAAAGCCTGCCGCTCAGGATCACCACCGTCCGGGCTCGCACACCCCGAGCGCGGACCGGCAACACCTCACGAAAGTCCGGCACACATCAGTGAAGGCCAGCCCATTCGAAGTGGGCTGGCCCTCGCTGCGACTGCCGGAAGCAGTCACCCCCAGTACAGCAGAACCGACTCGCCCAGGAGGCCAGCTCGTGAACAGCAACGACCGAACCACCACCGCCCCGCTGCGCGACGTCGCGCAGAACGCGGAGGCCACCGCCCGCTACCTCGCCGACATGCAGCGCGTCCTGCTCGACATGGGTGCCAACCTGGAGATCCTCCAGCGTGAGACCCGTGTCCACTGCCGCAGCGTCGGTGTGGAGGGCGACCGCTGGTTCCACGCCCGGATGCGCGCCCTGCCGGTCGAAAGGGCCCTCAAGGACGTCCTCAAGAGCCTCAATTCGCTCACCGATGGCCTGGAAAAGAGCGCCTACAAGCGCCGCTCCCACGACGAAGCGGTCGTGAATACCGGAAAGGCCCGCAAGGAAAAGGCCCTGGAAAAGGCGCGGAAGAACAACCCGCAGCCCATTCAGGCCGCACCCAATTCTGGGGAAGAGCGTGACAGTGGCCGGAATCCCGGCTATGGTGGTCCTGCGTCGATTTACGACCTCGGTAAGAGGTCGGCGTGAGCAGGCCTCTTCTGAAAGCCGAGCTCAAGGCGCAGCGTTCCCGCGAATATCTCATCGCCCAGCGGACCGCGTTCATTGAGAAACACGGCGAGGACCTCGGCGCTTTCTATTTCCTCGTCATGCTGGTCCAGACGCACGGCAGGAAATCGCTCAAGCGCGGCGACACCGCGGCCCTTAGGTCGTTGGCACACGACCTGCATGCGCTCTACCTCAAGCACACCGCGTAACCAGCCGCCGAGTCCACGAGGGCCGTCGCTCACCGAGCGGCGGCCCTCGGCGCATCCCCAACGCCCAGGCGCCCACCCACTCACACGCCCAGGCGCGCACACGCTTACGCGAGGCAGTCACTCGTTGTCAAGCCCCCGGGAGGGAGCATCTCGTGTCCACCGACGACACCGAAGGTCGGCTCATCAATTTCCCTGTAGCGGGTGACGTCCTTAACCGGCCGCCCGAACTCCCGGACCCCGGACGCCTTTTCCCGCCGGTACGAGAAGAGCCGGAAACACCGCCGGAGTCCCCGGAAGAAACCACCATGGAATTGCCCGTCATTCCGCGCCCCATGGCCCCAGAAATGGCGCTCAGGTCCGAGGGTTTTTCCGCTCCGGAAATCGATGGTGAATCCGGTGAGGGTGAAGGTGGTGAATATGTGCATCGTCGGTCGCTCGCTGAAAGACTGGGTGATTGGCTGGAATACCGGATCGCGCTCGGGCAGTCGCGAATCGAGAGTGAGGCGCCTTTCCGGGAGGCGGAAATCGCCCGGAAAGTGGACCTGCTGAATGCGAAGACGGCCCGGGAAGTCGGCCTGCTGGAGCAGCACAACAAACTGCGTGCGGCCCAGCTGAAGGCACGCGCCGACAGGACGGCGGCCCGCGGCAAGGGCGACGCGGCCGGGGCCAAGGGCGGCGGCGGCAGGGGCGGCTCCGGCCTGGGCGGTGACAAGGGCGGGCGCAAGACCCGTCCGCAGGGCCCGGCCCCCAGGCAGCAGCCCAAGCCTCAGCAGCCGACGAAGTCGCCGGCCCCCGCGCCCAAGCATCAGCCTCAGAAAGGCCCTGCTCCCAAGGAGCAGCAGCCCAGGAGGAGTCCGGCCCCGCAGCGGCAACAGCAGAAGGGGCCCGCTCCCAAGGAGCAGCAACCCAAGCAGAAGCCGGGCCCCAAGCCGACGCCGCTCAAGCCGACGCCGCAGAAGAGCCCTGCTCCCAAGGAGCAGCCCGGGAAGAACCCGGCTCCGAAGCAGCTGCCGCACAAGGGGCCCGCGCCCAAGGAGCAGCACAAGCCTGACGACAAGCCCCGTCCGAAGGTCGACTTGTCGAAGGGCAAGGGCAGTGGGACGAAGACGCCCGGCGGGGGTGGTGATGAGAAGGGCCAGAAAAAGCCCGGACCGGGGGGCAAGACCCTGCCCGGAAACAGCTCTGACGGGGCCAAGGGCGGCACCAAACCAGGCCCGGGCGCCAAGGGGCCGGGCGGTAGCTCGAAGGGCACCGACGGGGCGTCAGGCGGCTCGGGAGGGAAAGGTGCGCCGGGTCCGAAGGGCTCGTCCGGCGGCACCAGCTCCGGAGGTAAGGAAGCCCCCAAGCGGGGCCCTGAACGCCCCACAGCAGGCCCCTCGGGTGGTCCTGGTCCGAAGGGTCCGGGCGGTGCTTCCAGGGCTGCTGGAGGCGCCGCAGGCGGGTCCGGCGGCGGCGGTGGGGCGACGTCGAAGGGCGGTACTGCTCCGGGTCCTGGTGGTGCGTCAGCGGATGGCCCGGGCTGGCCCGGAAACCGCACGGTGACGCCGGAGTGGCCTGGTCACGAAACCCGCAAGCAGCCCCCTCCCCGGCCCCCGGCAGGAGGCAAGGACGACTACCCGGACGCGGTCATCCTCGAGCCCGCCGCCCTGCCCCCCGCCCCGGTGTCCCACACCACCCGTCCCGGCACCACCCGACCTCCCGAGCAGGAGCCGCACGTGACCCACCCGACCACCACGGCATCGGCGCAGAGCGGCATGGCCGCCCAGCACCGCACCGACATCACCTTCGGCGAGTACCTGACGGAGATCGTGAACATCGCGATCGTCGCCGGCGTCGACCAGGAGCGCGCCCAGGAGCTCGCGGGCGCGCTCGGGAAGGTCGCCGACGCCCTGCGGGACATGGCGGCCGACCTGGTCGGGGACCACAACATCGCCACTGCGGTCGTCGACCGGATCACCGACCTGGCCGACGCCGCGGCCCGCATGAAGCAGTTGGCCGAACGGTGTGCCACCGAGTGCGAGATCGCCTCCGAGGCTGCCCGGCTCGCCGCCACGGCGGTCGGCCGCACCTACAGCGAGGACCTCCAGGCCATGGACGACGCGGGCCTGGCCGACGCCTCGTCCGCCACCCACCACGACTAAGGAAGTTGCCGATGAGCGACCTTCAGCACCACACCGGCGGCCCGGCGGCCCGGACGGACGGCGACCACCGGTACAAGGCCGTCCAGCACAAGCTCAAGACGCTGGGCACGGCCATGGACCTGGCCGGCAACGAACTCGAAGCGCTGCTGCGCGGGATGCGCACGAACGCCCAGCGGGCGGAGAGCCTGGCCGTGGACATCGCCAACGCCGAACTCGACCGCAAGTTCGTGGAGATGACCGGCCAGGTGTCCCTCGCCCTGGGCGGCGCCGCCGTCGAAGTCCACAAGCTCTACGAGACGGCCCAGGAAGTCGCCGGCCTCGCCCACGACACGCGGCGCACCCACGCCCGGCTGTACGAGGGCCTGGACACCGTCCGCTCCGGCCGCAAGGAACGCACCCCCAAACCCGGGTTCTTCGCCCGCTGACCGCCACCTCCCCCGGAAGGGCGGCCCCGCATCCGCGGGGCCGCCCTTCCGCCTTCTCCTCCCCCGCCTCGCCGCCCCGTCCAGCCCCGTTCCGTCCTGAAGGAGTCGTCCGGTGTCCATCCCGCGCAGCGTCGTCCTCGAACGCATCGCTTACACCCTGGCCGCGCCGGTTCTCGCCGCGGCACCGAACATGTCGCCTGACGGCGTGGTCAGTACGAGCGTGCTGCTGGCCGGTGCAGCGGGTGTCGGCGGTGCGGTCCTCGCCGTGAAGTCCCGTGAGGGCACCGGCCGCAAGCTGGTGCGCCTCTCCCCCGTCGTCTTCGGGGCGGCGATCGACGCCGCAGCGATGTACACCCCCAGCTGGAGCTGGGACGCCCTCCTGGCCGTTGCGTGGGCTGCGGCCGGCTGGTGCGTGCTGCCGCTCTCGCGCAGCGAGCGCCGCCACCACCGCCCCGCCCTCGCCCCCATCCCGCAGCCCGCCCGTACCGCACCTGCCGCGCCCACCCCGGCCGTGGTGGACGACGGTGCCGATGCGTTCACGCGGGACGTGCGGCTGCTATGGGAGCGGGCCGGGAGCCCGGGGCGCACGATGGTCGTCCACGCAGACCGCCACCCCGGAACCCACCACGACCTCACCATGCTGCTGCGCGCCGCCGAACCCGGGCGCCCGATCAGCGGCCTGGGCGAGGCAGCCGTCGCGGCCGCGTTTAGCATCGATGAGGGCGATGTCCACTTCGCCCCTGTAGTGCAGCAGCCCGGCCGGCAGGGCGGCCCCGGCTGGCTGGAGGTCCACCTCACCCCGGACGAAGCGGTCCGCCGCCGCAAGGCACCCACCGAGCACGAGTGGTGGGCAGACCGCATCGGCAGCGACAACGGCCCCATCGCCGGGTCGGTCTTCGTCAAGCAGGTCCGCGACAAGCAGCGCCGGGTCACCCACTACATCGCCCAGGTCCCCGACGAACTGGGCGAGCCCCGCGTCAACCTGCACGCCCTGGCCGCCGCGTTCAAAACGAAGTACGACGAGGGCCGGCTGTTCGTCACCATCGACGGCAATCAGATCCTGGTCAGCCTGTGGGATTCCAGCCCGCTCGCGCAGGTCTTCCCCGCCACCCGGGAGCTCCTCACCCCGGACAAGGACGGCCGGTGGGTGACCGGCTACCTCGGCAACGGCCAGCCCGCCCGCAACCGGGTCTATACCGACCGGGGCGCGGCGCACGGCCTGTTCGTCGCCCCGTCCGGCGGAGGCAAGACGCAGCTGATGGGCCTGCACGTCGCAGCCGACGCCCTATTCGGGGCCGTGGTCATGCTGGCCACCGAAGCCCCCGACGAGAAGACGGCCGCGCTGGGTGAGCACACCGCCCGCTACGGCGTCGGCGCCCTCTACATGATCCGGCTGCTGCGGGTCATGGTCGCGCTGATGGAGATCCGCGGGCAGATGCGCTGGGAGGACGGAAAAGTCCATGAGTGGGATCCGAAGCTGCCGGGCTGCCCGTACCGGATGCTGTCGGCGTATCTGGACGAGTTCCTGTCCGCTGCCCGCAACGGCGACTACGGCGCGGAGATCATGGACCTCGCGGAGCTGGTCTCGGTCAAGGGCCGCAAGTACGGGGTCGGCCTGAAGGTCGCCGGTCAGTCCGTCTACGTGCAGGACGGCTTCACACAGCTGCTGTGCGAGAACCTCCGTGAGAACTGCATCCCGGTCGTCCTGAAGGTGGCGCCGAAGAAGGTCGTCGACATGTTCAGGGCCTTGGGGATCGCGTCCGAGAACATCCCCGATCCCCTCCCCCGCAGCTTCTCCCCGGATGAGGCGGGCCGGATCGAGCGGGTGATGGCCGGCGAGCCCGAGCCGCCCGCCGACTCCAACACCGGCGGCGCCGGATGGATCATCGAGGGCAAGCAGCCTGACGTCCTGCGCACCCTGTTCATGGACTTCAAGGCGGGAATCGACGGCTTCTTCCCCGACACCATCGCCACCCTGACCGACTACGAGATCCGCGAGCTCGAACTGCGGGATCTCTGGTTCGACTGGACCGAGCCGCCCCGGCCCGGCGAGTTCGGCCCCGAGTCGGACGACGAGGACGGCGACGAGGACGCGCCCAAGAAGCGCGGCGGCGGCAAGCCCCGCAGCGGCGGGAAGAGCGGTCCGCGCCGTGACGCGGTCTCCTCCCCCCGCCAGGCGCTGGATGCCATCCGCGGCTTCACCAACGCCTGACCCCGCACCACCCCATGAGGGCCCGGCCGCATCGGCCGGGCCCTCACCCCTTGCCCCGCCCACCGGTTCCTCGAGGGAGCCCTCATGCCCACCACCCACACCCCAAGCGCCCCCACCTCGGCGCCTCCGGCCACGACCACAGGATCGGTGGCGCTGTCGCTGGAGACACGTCTGGCTGCCGTCGAAGCGGCGATGACCGTCGCCCTGGACGAAGCCGCCGTCGCCTACGAGGTCCGCACCGCCCACATCCCCGTCGAGCCCGTCGTCCTGGCCGACGTCGTCACCCTCCCGCTCACCCCGACCCTCCAGCCCACCGCTCCGTACGCCTCACCGGTCGCCGACCTTCTGCAGCGCGCACAGCAGCGCCTGCTCACCGACGGCTGGTGCGCCGGATCCCAGATCCGTGAGGACGGAGCCCGCTGCCTCTACGGCGCTATCCGCGTCGAAGCCGCCGGCGACCGAAGCCTCGAAGCGCGCGGCCTGGAGGTCCTGATGGACGCCATCCGCGCCGACTTCGGCGACGCGTACTCCGTGCCCACCTTCAACGACCGGTGGGCTGACGGCAGTGTCCCGATGCGGATCCTCGGCCAAGCCGCCGACCTCGCCCAACACCACGGCCAATAACCCAGCCCCCCGGACTACCTGCCTCGCACCCGAACCCGCCCCGGGTCGGCGCGGGCCAGGCCGCCCGGCCTGCTCACACCACACACGGAAGGGCGCGCCCTCGACCTCCCCAGGCTTCCGGCGCGCCCTTTTCACCCCCAGAGGAGTGATCGTTATGGTTCCTGCCCCGCGTCCCTCCAAGCACACCGGCCGCCCTCGGCCGATCCTGCCCGGCCCCCGCCACCCGCTCCCGCCCCACCGCCGCCTGCCCGGTGCCCGGGGCACGTCATGAGCGCAAGGAGCCGCCTGGAGACGGCCGTGGTCGACGTCGACCCGTACGCGACCGTTCCGTCGTCGACCATCGAGACGTTCGACTGGCAGGCCTCCCCGGACGGCCTGGCCACGCGCCGCCAGCTGCGGGCGCTCGGCTTACGACCCGGCGGCCACGACCCCGTCGCACAGCTGCGCTGCCGGGCCTGCCGCACGAAGCCGGCCCGCACCTGCACGCGCATGGCCTACCTCTACCGCATCGACCTCGCCCTGCCGGTGCGGCCGATGACCCTCGCCAAAGAAGCCGCACTGGACCGGGCGATGGCCAAGAGGTCCACGTGCCCGAAGTGCCGACGCAGGTTCCACCACTGCTTGCCTCTTCGCACCATCGGTTCGTGCCTGGAGTGCCACGACGGGACCCCGGCCGACCCGACCAGCTACACCACACTCCCGGCCGGCCACGACCTCGCTGCTTGAACCACCCCTTACACACAAGCGCCCGGGACCACCGCTCCAACGGCGGCCCCGGGCTTTCCATCCCGTGATTGAGACGAGAAGGAAGCACTCAGTATGGCCACCACCGCGTTACCGAGGACGGCACTCCATCTCACCGCCATGGCCGTCCCGCTCGCCGGATGGACGCTGCACGTCACCGTCCTGCGCCGACGTCTCCTCCAGGCACAGCGCGACCCGCTGACCGGGACCTGGCGCCGTGAAGCGTTCACCGACCGGGCGCAGCGACTCCTTGAGCGTCACCCCGACGAGACGGTCCTGGTCCTCGCGGACGCTGACCATTTCAAGCGGCTCAACGACAACCACGGCCACGCGGCCGGCGACACCGCGCTCGCCTCAATCGGGGCTCGGCTGACCGAATGGGCCGGACCGCACGGATTCGCGGGCCGCCTCGGCGGCGACGAATTCGTGGCTCTGGCCCGCATCGAGCCCCGCCACCAGGCGCTGCGCCTGGACCACCTCGCCCACCTCGCGACCCGTCCGGTTCCCTACGAGGACGGCAGCGTGCTGCCTCTGACCGTGTCCCTCGGCGCGGCCACCCCGGCCGCAATCGGGAGCAGCGACCTGCCCACGTTGATGCGCGCCGCCGACGCGGCGATGTATGAGGGCAAGCACACCGGCACCATCGTCCAGGCTCGCCCCGACCACACCCGGACGCCCAGCATCAACGGCCGAAGGCTGGGTCGCCCCGGAACAGGGGCACGCACCACCACAAGCCCATGACCACTCCCGAGCAGCCCACGCTGCTCAACTGGGGCGACCGCTCACACTTTCGCTCCACGCCCGCACCCTGAGATCCGATTCGTGTCCGAGGAACGACCGCGCCGACGCAAGGACGCGGGCGCCCACACCTGAAACGCAGAACCCCGGGGTGGACGTTCCGTCACTGGCATCGGGCCCCAGCCGCCCGCCCCGGGGCAAGCCACCCTGTCACGACACGAAGCCTCGCTCTGCACCGCCCTCCGAGGGCGGTGCAGAGCGAGGCTTTTCTGCGTTCCGGCTCGTCTCCGCCCGACCCAATCGTTGGAGCGAACGCCGGTACTGGAGAGCCGTTGGCGTCTGGGTACAAACGGTAGAAGAACGGCCCCTTCGGCTTCCTGCGCTGGCCCCGCGACGGTCCCGGCAGGGAGGTGCTTGACACGCGTTGGAAGCAACGCCGCAGCTGATCACCGCACGGGTGTTCTCCAGCTGATTTCGGCCTATAAGAAAGCCGCATGCGCCAAGTCTTGCCGAACCCTCCGGCCTCGGACGGACGAAAATTCAGGATGGGGGGATGACCTTCACGTGGAAGACCCCGCCGTGGCAGCGCAATGAGGACTGCACACACATGGCTGTCCTGGTCGCTGATGGAGGCGGGGGACAGATCAGTTTCAATACACAGAGCGTGCGCGGGGACGACGCGACCGAGGCACTCGCAGACCTGCTGATGGGCCCGGGTGGCGCGAGCGGCGCAGCAGTGTCGCTGCCCGGCCTCTTGGCCGTGGTGGTTCGCCGTGGGATCGACGTGATGTGGATGGCCCAGCCGCCCATCGAGGTGTTTACGGCAGGGGACGGCGAGCTGAACATTGTCGTCGCCGGGGCACAGCCCGACGAGGTGACCGCGTTCTCCGCCGCCGACACTCAATCCCTGCTCACCCGAATCCACGCACAGTACGGCGCGGGGGCGTAGCCGGGACTTTCAGAGACACCCCGGGTGGTTGCCCGCCTGAGGGCCGAGTGCCGTGTGGGAGGAACACCGTGAGTCTCGTTCATCCGGTTGCCAATGGTCTGCGCACTGACCACCCCGTTCCGGGCCTGCCATTCATCAACGACGAACGTCTGCCCTTGGGCAACCCCGACGCGATCGAGAGAACCGGTCGGAACCAGGGCGAAGGCCTATGGGGTCGTACCGACGACCTAACCGATGGCGGCTGGGTCGCGTTCACCACCGAACCGAAGAACCCCGCCTACGCCTGGGCCGTTCACTACCACCCCGACCACGGCCGTACGGTCCTGCTGCTTCGTGACGAGGACATGAGCAGTCTCCACCACGACTGGATGTACGGGAACAACGGATTTCTCTACCGGCAGGGCGGCTACTGGTGGGACGGCACAGCCTGGCACCGGCCGAGCCAAGTCGTGGACCACGCTTTCGAAGGCTACGACGCCCGACCCGTCCAAGACGCCCTCACCGTGACCGCTGCGGACCTCCTGACCCGCCCCGGCACACCGGACCATGCCCACGTGGTGAAGATCGCCGCCTTCACCGCGCTGGAGGAGCCGCTGTCCAACTGGCACGACCACCTCGCCCTGTGGGCCGCACGACGGCCACGTGACTCCCGGCCGCTCGACCAGTGCGTCGTTGACCTGCGGGCACCGGAGCTTGAGCCTGCTCGTTTCGTCGACCGGGAGGGCCTGGCGAAGATCGCGAATGTGTCCCCTGATGACCTGCCGCACCCTGAACGAGGACGCCGCGATCTGCCCCCAGCTCAGACCGAAACGTCCGCCGGCCCGCTCTGGTCACAACCGGTAGCACAGGACTGGGCCGAGCAACGCCGCAGGACTCACGGTCCGCGAGTCCTTCTCTCCGGCCAAACGACAGAATTCGGAACGGATCAGCCACGCGGACTCGTCGCCGACCACAACCGCCTCACGAAGATCATTCGCGACGGTCTGGAGGACGACCGGAACGACGGAAAGCGCCGCCTCGGATTCGCCAAGCCAGACCTGGAGAGGACGGCCGCAACCCTCGCCTGGTGGCCCGCGGTCGCCCTCACCGAAGGCCCCAACAGGCTGATCCCCATCTCGGCCGTGCGCACAGTCTTGATCGAGGCCGTCCTCGGAGGCCTCGCGAGAGACATCGGCAACGCTCGGAAGCGTGAGAGGAGCGAAGTCTCCCTGGGGGGCCTCCGGAAAGACGTGGTGAAGCTCCTCGACTGGTACATCCAGCGGGAGCCGGACCGCACGCCGCGTCTCTTCGGCGAGATCTGCCTGGAGGCCCGCCTGCGCTTTGAACTCTCGTCGGAGCAGGTCGGACGTCTCCTGCGGCGATCTCTTCACCTCGACAGCGAATTGGACCGAGAGACCATCAACAGCCTGCTGGACCTGGCACTGCCGCCCTCTGCCCAGAGTGTCGACGACAGCTAGACCAAATGAAACGGACATAGGGGAGTGAACGCCCACTTAATCCGCCCCGCCTGGATGACCGCGCCGGTGCAGTCCCGGGTGACCACCACGACGATCGGCGGGCCGTCCACGACACACAGGCCGAGCGCCACGGCGCGAGTGCTCAGAGCCTCACACGGTTCGCTGGTGTCACAAACGCCGACGGTGCCGGTGACGACGTGCGGGGTAATGCCATCAAGGGCGAAGTCCTCGACGGCCGCGCGTCGTCCGGGCGGTCGCGGTCGTCTCCGACGGACCACACTCAGGACGGGGAGTCGCTGGTGGCGTTCCAGTGGGCCGCACCGAAGGTGTTGCCGTTGACCACGCCGTCCGCGAGCCGTGCTCCTGGGCCTGGGTGCGGACGTTGGCGATCAGCTAGTCGCGCTGGTCCTGCGACCAGTCCGCGCTTGCGTCGAGGAAGTACAGGGCCGACGCGGCCCCTGGGAGCAAAGTGCCTGTTCAGCACCGCAATTCCGATCACGGCGGGGCGATAGGCTGCCGCTCAAAGGCGCTAGCGGTTATGCCGATGCGATGTCCGGACGGCGCTGGTATACGCAGCCCGTGACCGTCGGCACCCGATCCCCTGGCAGCCCTCTGAGCTCCAATCCGCCACTTCCCTCCCCAGGAACGACACTGCGGCGCTACCTTGGAAACAGTTCTGGCCAAGGTGGGGGATGCTCATGCCGGACACACAGACCGCCGGGCTTATCATCCTTTTCCTTTCGCTTGCTTTGCTTGTGGCCCTGCCGTTTCCGTTGCGTCGGCTGTGGTCAGCGTGGTCCTCCAGGCGTCGGATGCGACATCAGGCCGCCACACACGGCGTAGCCCCTGCGGATTACTTGGACCTACGGCAAGCGATCGCCCTGATGGACAAGATCCTGGCTCACGCTGGCGACGGCGACAGCTTCCGGAGCTTCCAGACCGATGTCTCGTACGCGGCGAAGATCGTTGGCCGCAAAAGGTACGACCGGCGCATCTTGATGAACGCGTACCTCGAGACCATGAGAGGCAACTCGGCCCCAGCTAAACGGTCAGGGCATCGGCGACCTCCCCTTGTGAGGACGCGGCCAAGGCCCCTGCCGCAGCCGAGAAGCCGATGGACGAGACCTGCGTTGTCTGTCGCCGGTTCCGCACTCTGGACACCGAAGAAAAAGTCCCCCCTACATGAGGTCAACCTGCCGGGCAGCTCGGACACCGAGCCGCCCACCGTCGAGGAGGCATCAGCTGTGGCGCCAACCTCGGCGAAGTCTTTGGACCACGCCTTGGCCGTGCTCTTTATCCGGCTCGGTCCACCGCCTGAGCCGGCCGAGAACGACTATGCGCCCGCCTCCAACGGCGGAGGAGGGGCCCAGCAGTGACCTCGGAAGACAGCGGGACGCTTCCGGCTGCACAGATCCCCGAAGGCGACCCGGTCGTCTCTGCTGGTTTGGAGATCGCCATGAAATGGGGTGTAGCTCTTGGCGCCGACAAACTGGATGTCGCGTTGAAGGCGCTGGAGCCGCAACTCCGGCGTGACCACAAGGAGCGCATGACCCGCCTTGACATGCAGCGCCAGAGCCACGTTGACGAGCGAGAGTTTCTGGAGCGGCGTGAGCAGCGCGCCCACAGGCGCCACCTCGCGGGCATGATCGTTGGTGCCGTCATAGCCGTCGCCATGCTCGGCGCCGGGGTCTACGTGGCAGCCGACGCATGGTGGCTAGCCATCCTCCTGTGCGGACCGAGTTTGTTGGCCTTGGCGAAGGTCTTCGTCCTCAACCGCAGCGATCCCGACGATATGAAGGCCGTATCTGCGGCCGGACGCACCGCGACCAACGCCGCGTCTCAATCGCAGTCCCCCGCGCCGCCGCCCGTCGTTTGACGTCCTCCTGGGGTGAGGCGGCTGATCAAAGTAGTCCGCCAACAGCCCGTCCGGTTGGTCCCCGGGCTCCGGCCTGAGCTCACCCGAGGTCGTGGTCAGCTTGTTCGCTGGCCCAGGGCTCCCGGACGCTAATGCTCGAGCCTCGACCAAGTGAAGCGGCTCTCGCCCGAGATTTGGTACGAGAGCCGCTGGGTGCGTTTACCTGCGTCACACGGCAGACGCCTGCTCCACCTCACTCTGCGCGTGACCGACTCGGTCAACGAGCAGCTCTGCGACCACAACCAGCTCCGCTGCTGAGAGGCGGGCAACCAGCGCGTCTACCACGTCATTCGGCGAAGCAGAATCGCTCAGCACCAGCTCAGCCTGAGCGGATCCCAAGCCCTGACCGTTAACGGCGTTAACGGTCTGCGTTGAGGATGCCGCTCCGGACGTCTCCGTAGAGGGCGCATCAAAGGCACTAGGGGCGTCCTCGCTCCAGGGGGTCTTCTGGGGTGCGCCTTGGGCTGAAGTATTGACGCCGTTAACGGTTGAGGCGGCCGCTTCTGTCTCGGGTGACTCCGCGTCCAGCATTACCCGGGGGACGTCTTCGCTGTCCCAGGGATGCGCCCTCTGCTGGGGTGCCCGCTGGCGCGGGGTATTAACGGCGTTAACGGTTTCGGCTGCGGCTGCGGCCTGCTGGTCCCTGGGCAGTCGACCGATACGGCGCGCCGGCTCCACCTTCAGCTCCCCTGCCCGCACCTTGTCCTGGAGTTCGGGTGTGAGCTGAAGAAGCGCGAGACGCTGCGAGACCCAGGCGGGAGTCTTCCCCAAGCGCTTCGCTACCTGGCCCTGAGAGCCGTGTATTGCCACGAGCTCCTGGATCGCCTTCGCCTGATCCAGCGGGGGGACGTCCACACGGTGCACGTTTGCGATCAACGCGCCTTCCAGCATGTCCGCAGCACTCGCGGCGAGATCGTCGTTCACATCGATCCGCAATTCCGCCAGACCGGCCAGCCCAGCAGCGGCGAGACGTCGGTTGCCATCGATGACGACGTACTCGGCCTCCCCGAGCTGCTCATCCAGTCCGGGGTGCGTGGCGAGGAACGCGGCACGCCGCACCACGGCGACGGGCTGGACCTGTCCCCTGGCCGCAAGGGATTCGGCAGTCTCCTCGAGCTCGGTGAGCTCCTCGCGAGGATTGAACGGATTGTGCGCGAGCTGCGCAATGGGAACAGCTGCCGGCGGGCGCTTTCCTTCCCCATTGATGATCTGCTGGCGGGTGCGCACTCGCCGCGGCGCGGGCTTGCCCGAGTCCTGGCCGTCCTCGTCCATGCTGAAACCGCGGGTGATTCGCTTTGGCTTGCTGTCGCTCATACCGCCAGTTCCTTCGCCAGATCGCGCATCGCCTGCGCATGGTCACTGTCGGGCGCGTACTCCAGCAGCGGGATCTCGCCGTCCGCAGCCTCGCGCCCCTCCTTCAAGTCACCGATTACAGCCAACACCCCAGGAGTGCTGCTCAGCTCCCACTGATCCTTGTTCTCCTGGACGAGCTTGCCGCGGCGACTGTCGTAGGCGTTGACGACGAGACCGAGGTAGTCCACCTGGATTCGTCCCTTGCGGCAGAGGTCTTCCTTCTGGCTCTTGAGCAGACGGAACGCCCTGTGCGAAGCCTTGTTCGCCCAGACAGGGGTGATGAGCCCCGACCGGTCGGCGAGCTCACCGTCGCGGCGGCGCACGTAGTACAAGGCCGTGTCCATGTTCAGGCCGAGGCTGGGGGGGCCGTCGATGATGATGACGTCGTAGTCGGCTTCGAGGGGCTCCAGCGCACGTTCCAGCGCAGCCTCGCTGAAACTGACCTTGGATAGGGCGACGTCCCGCAGGAACGCATCGTCGGAGGCCGGCAGAAGGTGGAGACGCTCTCCGAAGCGCTCCTGATCCAGCGCGACGAGAAGGTCGCCGATGTGTCCCTTGGCCGTGCCGTCCATGTGCATGAGAAGCGTCTCGACGTCGTCCTCGTACATGACGTCCTCGAAGCCCAGCTCTGCGGTGAGGTGCCCCTGGGGGTCGTAGTCAACGATCAGAACCCGTCGGCCGGCCTCCGCGAGGGCCTGCGCGATGCCGGAGGAGATGAAGGTCTTCCCGACGCCGCCCTTCTGGTTGGCCACTATCACCCGCACCACCGGCTGGGCCACCAAAGGGCTGGTAGGCGAGGGGTGGTTGTCGAGCCACAGGGTGAGGGCCTGCGCCAGACCTTGGACGTAGGTAACGCCGCGCTCCGTGCAGGCCGCCTTGAACTTGTCCGGCCCTCCTACGGGGAGGAAAGTGCCCCAGGTCTTCGCTCCGTCGGTCTTGATCTCCGGTAGACCGTCTGCCGAGTACCAGGCATTGATCGCGTGCTCGGTGGCGTCCTGGATGTCCATTCCGTGCTCGAAAGCGCGGATCTTCAGGTGTCTGCGCAGCTGGGGGGTGAGAGCGGTAATTAGCTTCTCTCGTTCCCCTCTCGGGGTGGGGATGCTCATGTGGCTGAACATTACTAGGTCCACTTGGCTCTGCTGCGCCTCTGCCTAACGAATTGCCTCGCCGCACCTGTAGAGACCAGTGCACTGATCTATCGAACCCACCTCTCGCGTCGGGCGCGTTGGAGGATCATCGGGGCATGCCCAAGAAACTGCCGCCCCCACCTACGTTGATCAGCTGCTGTCGGAACTGGCGGACACGGAGTCCTCCTACCAAGGGCTTCTGGACAGCTCTCAGGTGAAGGCGAGGCAGATGAACCAGGGGGGCATCCAGATCCTCGGCCATCCCTGGGCGTGGGTGCCAAGCACCCCCGACGCGGAGACCAGCAGGATGGGGTTGCTGCGACAGGTACGCGACTGGGCGCCGCGCTTCCGGCTCCTCTTCCCCCACCCCACACCCAAGGTTCAGCGCGGCATGGATGATGCGATCCGACTCCTGGAGGACTGGCTAGTCCGTGAAGGCGGAGTCAAGAACCGCGCCCCCGCAGACGTCCCAAGCGCGAAGAAGCGACTGACAGAGGCGGCCGCTGTACTTCGCGAGCTCGTTGAGCTGCTACCGCCGGACGACTGGAACGTGCGTGTCGTCGTCGACACCAACACGCTGATCGACGACCCCGACGTGACGCTCTACAAAGACAGCGTCGGCTCCCGCTACATGGTCCACCTCCTGCCCGTTGTGCTGCGCGAAGTCGACGACCTCAAGCGCAGCCACAATCGTCCCGAGCTCCGGGAGGCCGCACGGAGAGCCGACCGGAGACTGAAGGCGATGCGTGACAACGGAGACGTACGTACAGGCGCACGGCTTGCGGGCGACGTCTACGCGGTCTTCGAGCACGTCGAGCCACGTGCGGATGGACTCCCCACATGGCTGGACCTGGACGTACCAGACGACCGCTTCATTGCCTCGGCGCTACTGCTGCAGTCCCAGCACCCTGGCTCCAAGCTGTACGCCGCCACCAGCGATATCAACCTGCAGACCAAGCTCGCAGCAGTCGGCCTTCCTTACGTTGAGGGGCCCACAGGCAAGTGAACCGCAAGGCAGACCTTGCCCCACCTCGACGCGTTCCTGGACTGCGCATCCATTGCGCAATCTGCGCACTGGCTGGGGCGAGCTGTGTTGCGGGTCATGTCCCTATGGGCGCCGGTCGACCTGGACCGTGACCTGGACGGCCCCGGCGCTGAACGACGGCGGGACGTTCACCGAGACCCGGCAGACACCGTTCACCGCGGACATCCGCGAGGTCCAGGTCGTCAACACCGACTGACTTCTGTGGGCGTGACGGAGAGGCGCCGCGTCAAGGACGACGAGCCAGAGTCTTCGACGCGAACAAGACCGATGGGGTCAGGTGTCGGCGCATTCGTCGATGACGGTGCAGGCGAGGCGGATGCCGCCCAGGTAGGTGGAAATGCCGTCCTCGCCGTGCATGTGGGGCGCGTCCTGGAACCACTGCCGCCACAGGCCGCCCTCCTGGAGGAAACGGCTGGCCCGGTCGCTGTGCAGGACGGAGTCGGTGTACGCCAGGGCGCCCATGGCTGTCGGCTGGTCGTAGGCGAGGTCGGGCCGATGCAGGTAGTGATCCAGGTAAGCGGCGAGCAGGTCAGGGAGATGGTGCGCCCGGACTGGATGCACATCATTCACTCCCAGGCTTACGCCAATCTCTGGGGCAAGGCCTACAAGGCACACTAGGCCGGCCTGGACATCATCAGCATGATGGGCACCGACGAACTCCATCTGACAGGCGACTGGCGCCAGGTCTTCCCCGAAGGCCGCGGCGTCGCCCAGATGAAGATCAAGCACAGTGACGCCAAAGCGTCCGGCGAATACACCGTCGGCAAGGCGACTAGCTGATGGCCGGCCGCTGGCAAGACCTCGGCATGTTCAACGCCCGCGGGCTACCGGGCGCGGACGCCCTGGGCGCGGCCATCGAGAACATGGTCACCGGCATCCAGTCGCCCGTGGACAGCGACCGTGGGCTCGCTGCACGCCTGCGCTACCTCACCAAGACCGACGCCGGATACGAGGCCATGGATCGCGCAGGCATCCACGTGGCTCCCCGCACTCTGATGGCCTGGCTCGCTGAGGAACGCACCCCCAACAAGGCCAACCGCACCCGTCTGGACGCCGCGTACTGGGACTTGCGGCGCCGCAACGTCGCCACAGACCTCAAGCACCGCCTCAACAACGACGGCCGCGGCACCCCCCATCCGTGGCCTGGCGTCAACGCCAATGCTCCCAGTACTGTCTCGCCACAGGCCTGAGAAGGCGTGATTCCTGCTGGGGGGCAGATGACACGGGCCGCATCAATGCAGCACAGCTACCGAGTTGCCAGCATGAAGTTGCCGAACACCAAGGTCAGCTACGGCCACGTCGCGTCCCTCGAGGCTGCCGCCCGCCGCGCCGACAAACTGGCCCGCGAGGGGCGACGAGTCATCATCGACGAATGGGTGTCAGCTTCCAAGGGGTGGCGACCCATCTGTGCCGTGGGGCATGGACAGAACCTGCCCTGGGCATCCCACGCGGCCAAGCGTCTCAAGAAGCGGGGGGCGAAACAGCTCCGTTCCAGCAACGTCCTGGCGGACATGCGAGAAGCGGCCCCGACCCAACGTACCAAGCCCCTGACACCACAGCAGAAACGCCGCATCGAAGACCTCCGCATCGAACGCCTCACCGAGTACGCAAAGAGCGAGACACCCATCGACCCGATCCGGAAAGAAGCGATCCGAGCCGCCGGCCCCAAAGCCACTGGCCCAGTAGAAGACGGCCACAAGAGAGTCCGCGGCTACTCTGGCGCACCCCTGTTCCGCCGCTTCTGGTAGACCGGCCGCTCTTAAGACCGTGTCTTCAGTGGGAGCCGACAGAGTAATGATCAAGGCGTGGGTGGACTCCCTGGATGACGCGACGGTCGCGACTGCACTCACCCGAATTGCGGAGGTGAGGTCGAACCCTACGGCTCTGCTGGACTGTCTACGTCAGTTGAGCATTGAGGCTCGCGCCTACCAGAGCCGATAGCGGAGCGACCCGCGTCGTGACGTCGGCACGCAGCCAGGCGACTGTCAGTGGGGGGTGAGAACCTGCTGTCTTGATCGGAGGAGAACGAGGGGGAGAAGTGTGGGAGAGTGACGGGCCGGAACGACGAGAGCTGCCCACCTGGCTGCGAGGACGGCAGGCACTACGTCCGGCATCCGGAGAAGATCGCCGAGCTGTCCTGGGACGGTTCGGCATGGGCTACAGGCTGGCCACACGGACTGGCGTCGGCCAGGGAAAGACCGTGGAAGCAGGTCTGATCGCTGCCGCTATGGTTGCTGAACGCCTGTTTCCAGTCGACTACCTGACGGTCCTGGACGGGCAGCATCGAACGCTGTGGCTCGGACGACAACGGGAAGCGGATCACCCCGTAGGCCCGGCCCGCGCTGAGCTGTCCCTACAACCGCAGCCGTTCCCCCGCCGACGGATCCGCGCGCGGACGATGCCACCGCAGGAGCGATACCGCCAGCTGCGACGCAGGGTGGAGGAGCGCGAGGCAGACGGACGTCACGAGCAGCGCGCCGACACCGCAGGCTCACGCAGGGCGCGCGACCGCCAGGCACGCGAGGCGGTCCTGCTGCGCAGTGAGGGCCGGTGTGAGAACCCGTGGTGTTTCCTGCCCGCGCTTCCCTACCAGACGGCGGCAGGCGGCTCCCTGATGGAAGTCGACCACATCGACGACCATGCCCGAGGAGGCCGCGATCACCCCAGCGCCATGATTGCCCTGTGTCCTAACTGCCATGCCAACAAGACCCGCGGAGCCGGTCGTGCCGCGCTGCGAGAGCACCTCAGGCCTGTAGCGAGGGAACTGGACGCTGCTTGGGACAGCGATGCCGCCCGGGCCAAGGGCGGGCTGCCGCCCCGCAGCAAGACCGTCCTGGAACAGTGCGCAACGCTCCTTGCGTCTTTGGACGACGCCGACCGCAAGTGGGCCCTCGCCTCCCTCACCGACCGCTTCGAGTAAGCCCACACGAAGCCATAGCGCGGCCCGGCTCTCCCCGTCGGCGCCGAGTCGCCTTCGCTGTTGGCCGCCTGGCGGATGCGCTGCGCGCCCGCACGGGCGTGGAAGACCCCGAGAGCCTCTGCTCTCCTGGATGACCAAGGGGCTCCCGGCCCCGCGCGCTGGACGGTTGCTGGGCACGGACTCTCCGTGAACGATCGCGATTACTCCTTCCGCAACCCCACCAACCTCTTCGCTGGGTGGTACGTACAGCCGCTACGGCCTCAAGGCGTACGTTGCCGGCGTGTCCCGGCCCACTACGTGAATCCTGACTGGCGACCGCGCGACGTTAATGCGAGGGCTTCGCGGTGGCGGTCACCGCGCAGGAGGTCGAGGCGGTCACGACAACGCGGACATGGAGAGCTGCGGTCTGCACGTGTCGAGCGGTACGTCGAAGAACGGCATCTCGGCGATCCAGGCGCTCAAGGTGGTGCACGGGATGCGTGACCCCGCAGACGGCCTCCTGCGCAAGACGCTTACGACGGTCCTGAACGCCTGGGGCTCCGACCTGACCAGTTGGGACGGCATGACGCTGCGGGCGGTCGCCATCGCGATCCACCGCAACTGGGACACGATCGACTGTCCTCTCTGCTGACCCTCAAGCAGGAGCCGGTCGGCGTGTGGAAGGATTCCGCGATCAAGGACACGGTCAGCGGTGGCGGCTCGCAGTCCCGCTCGATCCCGCTCGCGAACAACATTGCATATGAATACACCGTCGCGTTCGGCCCGCAGCATGGGCCGGCCTATGGCCCGCCGAAGCGCCGGAAGACCAACACGGTCACCGTCGCCGCGTGAGCCACGGTGCGTGTACGAGGCGTGACAAGGCTGCCCCGCACCCCAGGTCGGGTTGTGGGGCAGCCTTGTCGCGGTGCTCAGGCGTCGGGGTCTTGCCGGAAGTAGTCGGGGGCGAGGTGCCGGAGACGGTCATCTTCCTCAGTGACCGGTTCGAGGAAAATGTGCAGGCCGTCATGGAAGACGCCGTGATGGTCGTAGCTGAACCAGGAGCCCACCACCCTGTAGCGGTCGCCGCGAAGGAGCACGGGACGGAAAGCGCTAATTCCTGGTCGGAGCCATCTGGCAGGGTGTGGCTGTGACAAGCGAAGGCGATACGAGCAGGGACGGCGAGGCGTGGGCGATGAATATCCTCGTCCAGTTGCGCCAAGGCAGACAGAAGGCACATGCGCATCGCGACGCCCTTGCGGAAGCGGTCGACGAAATAGCCGACGGTTTCACGCAACTGGGCCTCAAGCCTTGGAAACCGGAGCATGAGAGCCCGGCGCGAGAGGACACGAAGGCCCCGGACGTCATGCTCGGTGATCGCGCCGAACCAGCCGCAACGGTTCTCCGGTATGAATCAGCGGTCAACATCCTCAGCGCCGCCGATCAGCTCCGGGGGTTCGCCGTCCTGCTTCGTGCAGAGAAGTCGCTGATGGGCGCGGTCTCGGTCGCGCGTGGCGTCTTCGAGGCGTGCCTGTGGGCCACAGCGGTAATCGACCCGACCATCAGCACTGACGAGCGCCTGCAACGTGCCCTGACGCGTCGCCTCGCACGACTCTCGGCAGGTATCCGCCTCGGGAAAATGCTCGGCGGCGATACCGATGCCGACCAGTTCGTTGAGAACGACGGCGACGTGGATGACGCGCACGGGTCCAACCGCGATCCTGCGAAGGACATCAACGACATCTTGGCTTACGCCAAGGACCGGGGCTGGCCTGTGAAGAAGGGCCGTCGCACCCCCGAGATCACACCCCTTTCGATTGACTGGCTCAGCGAGAACCTTGAGCGCCGTATCGGCATTGAGGGGTACGCCTGGACGAGCGGCTCGTCGATGGCTCATGGCGAGCATGCTGCCGACACAGCGGTGTGGGTTGAACTGTCGCAGGACATCGGCACAGCTCCGGCATGGTTGATCCAGTTGTGGTCGAACGGTGCTTGGGCGGGACCGCGTCTCTTCCTTGCAACGCACGCCGCCTACACAGGGAAGGGCAGCCTGCGCCGCGAGTATCAGCGGTTCGAAGAGTTGTTTTTGAGCGGGGCCGGCAAGAGCTGAGGCTCTGGAGATCCATACAGCATGCCCTCATGCGCTACGCCCGCCGTCCTCGCTGCACCGAGTGCAAGGCAGCGTTCACGTACGAGCGGTGGCAGGCGGTGGAGTGCACCGGCTGGGACGCCTCCCTTCGAAGGCCCGTCCGCCCCTGCGCGGGGACTGCCACCAGCGACATGGGATCGATTGGAAGGAAGCCTGGCCGAACGCGACGCGCCAGAAGCAGGAGTCGGCCGTGCTGGAGCAGAAGGCCACCAGCTGGTCTCGCCGCCGCTCTCGCGCCTGCGCCGCTGAGCCGGGGCACGCCTTTCGACCAGCCGCGCTTCTCCTTCTGGCAAGGATCAGGCCGGTGAATTGGATGGATACGACGGAGAAGGCACGTCATGCTGGAAGCGATTGATGCGAGGGGGGAAGCGTGAGCCGCGGGCAGACGGAGACTCTTGACGAGAAGCACCAACGCTTGCTGGAGGCTTTCGTGTTGAGGGCCCGCAGGGTGGAGGAACACTCGCTGGCCGTCGATTGGGACGCTCTTGTCGAGCTGACTCGCATGAGCATCAACGTCCGTGTTGACCGAGGCGAGGTCCGGATCTCGTACGAGCTCCCACCCGAGGAAGTGGTCGAATCTGCGGCAGCGCGTATCAGGCCGATTCTGCTGGAGCAGGAGGACTGTTTTCACATGAAGGCGCTCTCGGCTCTGGGCTACACCTGCCGAGCAGCGCCACAAGATGCAGCGTGGATACGGGCCGCACGCGCTGAGTGGCGTACACGGGTAAGCCCCTCGACGCGCGACGAATCCGGTTATTGGGTCATGGTCGCTGACACGTCCACGGGCGAAGAGCGTGATCTCGATGCGCATGGGCTGGCCATGGCCTGGATCTACGGAGACGTGGTGCATCACGACCCAGAGCGACGCAAGGAAGGCGACACCTTCGGACTGCGCGACCGGTTTCGCGCCGCTGTTCCCCTGGTGGCCTGGGCGATGGTCGGCACGATCGAACTCCTGAACTTCATCCGGGCACTGAACGAGGCCGGGATTCTGAAACTTCGACAGGAAGTGTTCGACGAGCAGGTCGCCTTGAAGTCGACCGTGTGGGAAGAGCGGGCAGAGATGTACTACGCACCCGTCGGCGCTCAACCTCCCTCGTTTGCGACCTCTCCCATGCCCGAGGGATGGCTCCCTCTGAGCAAGGCATCTGACCTGTCGGTTTTCCGCCACCACATTGCGGGACAACTTCTGAACACGGAGCGCTCACCATCCATGACGTATATCCCTTCACCGGAAGAGGTCGATGCCGCCCGCACGCCTGCCGACGGCTGGAAGCGGGACTAGCTCGGCGCCTGGGGCGTCCCCTCGACCTCGGGCTCGCCGGACTTGCTGCCGTAGATCCTCGTCCGCACATCCTCGCGGCGCCGGCCGCGCCGTGGGCCGCTTCGGGAGTTCGCGGGGTTTCGGCCAGGGACGACGGAGGAGCTTCTTGTGACCCCGCTGCCGGGAGCGCACTATCGCAAGATGGCGTTGACGGAGGCGATTCTCGCGTTGGTGAGTGGGCTGGGCGGGGCCGGTATCGGCGCCGGGGGTGCTTTGGTAGTTCAGCGGGCGAAGCGGCGTGATGACGCAGCCGCCGCAGCTGCTGCGGCTTACCGCGCTGACGCCGCCCTGGCGTCGGAGATCGTGGCAACTGCACGGGCTGAGATCCGTGCTTGGTGGACCAACGCTCAGCGAGTCCTCAGCAGCTTGGAAGCTGAGCGCCGTGTATCTGCCGCGGAGTACGAAGCTCAGGTGCTGGAGGAATTGAAGGCGTTCACGGCTGCGTTCTATCGCATCCCAACCAGCGTCCATCCTGAACGGGCCGACCTCCAGCTCCCGCGCTCGTTCGCAGACCTTGTCACGCAGGTGTCCCACCGCATCATCGACGCGGCTCACCATGGCCAAACCGGGCAGGTTGACAACGGAAAGCTGGCGGAGCTCGGGAACCAAGGCTTCGCAGCACATCGTGTGATCGCCATCTATCTACTGGAGTGCGCCGAGAATGCATCTGGGAACCCGTACCCCGCCGGGTCAGTGAGCTTCGGGTACACGGAACCGGTGGTGCGGCCGGAGCCGAGGGGCCGCATCGCGCATTCCTCGCCAGACCGCAGTGCCGACACGGCACCCTCGGGGCGCCAGAGTGGGTCAGGCGCTGTCGCCGACCCAGCGCAGCCGGCCTGGGTCGCCGGGTTGTCCCTCGTAGTGGGCCCGCCCGCCCCAGCCCGTACGCGCCGAGCTCGGTGATGAGCGCCGCGCCGTCCAGCAGCTGCTGCACGCTCCACCCGGTGACATCGAGGCGCGGCCCGTCCAGCGGGCCGCCGATCAGTGCCGCGTACCGGTGCCCGGCCACCTCGACGTCGGGCTTACCGGGCTCGCTCCCGTAGATCCTCATCCGCGCATCCTCGCGGCGGCCGGCCACGCCGTGGGCGGCTCGCAGGTATCTGACTCCCTTCCGGTGTACCGGGCGTTCCACTCCCTCGACGACTTTCGAGAGGGCAGCCCCGTAGCACCGCCGTGTCGTCCATTCAAGAAATCCGAGCCGCGAACCTCGTCGGCCCGATTTCTTGAATACGGCCCGCCGCGTCGGAAATCTGGGATCCCTCGAACCGGACTTGCGGGGCTAACCCCTCGGCGCTCGAAGGTGCTGCCACCACCCCGCGACACCGTTCGTCAACCGTTCGCGAATCTGCTCTACGCCCCGTCAGGACCCGCCTGGCATAGGGCCGGAGCGGATTTTCGCGAGAGCTCGATTCGACGGCCCGGATCGCGGACTGTGGCCCCGCGCTCAACCGGAGCGCACCACCGAAATGGAGATCCCGCCGTGCCCACGCTCAACCTCACCCTCGTCCTGTTCGTCGGGCTGCTCCTGGTCCTCGTGTTCGTGCTCTTCATGGCCGGCCTGGCCTACGTCACCCACCGCCACCCCCGCCTGGAGAAGCCCCTCACCGTTGCGTTCGGGGGCGGCGCTCTCCTCGTCGCGGTCGTCGCGGTCCTGGTCGCCGTCGTCGCCCTCACCAGGTGATGCCGTTGCGTGCCCCCGGGGTTCGTTTGCTCGTTGCCTGGCTGAATCCCGATAACCGCCTGTGCGCAGGTGGTTACGGTGATCGGCTTCTGTTCGCGAACCCCGGGGGACCCTGATGACAGATCGACAGACACGGCGCCGACCGGGCGTGATGGCGCTGTGCGCCGGTGTGGGGCTCGCTCTCGCACTGGCCGGTTGCGGTGGTGGCAGCGACGACGCGAAGCCGCAGACGGCCCCGTCTGCGGCCTCGACGGCACCGCCCGCCGTCTCGGCGTCCCCGCCGGACCCGGACGCGGCGGACAAGACCGCGGTCCTCGCCTCGTACACCGCGATGTGGGTCGAGCAGATGAAGGCCTACCGCAAGGCCTCGCCCGACGGCACGAAGCTCGACGACTACGCCACGCTCGACGCGCTGTCCGCGTTCGAGCGGGACCTGGCCCACATGAAGAAGAGCGGCACGATCGGCACCGGCCAGCTCGGCCACGAGCCGGAGGTCGCCGAGCTCGACATGGAAGCGAAGATCCCCACCGCGACGGTGGAGGACTGCATCGACCTGTCGAAGTGGAAAGCCGAGCGCACCCCTTCGGGTGAGGTGGTCCCGCTGCCCACCGCCCAGCCGCTGCGCTACGTCGCCACCGCCACGGTGGAGCGCTGGGACAACGAACGCTGGATGGTCACCGCGTACAAGCCGGACGGGAGCCGGTCATGCTGAAGCTGGCCGCGACGGCCGCGACGGCCGCGACGGCCGCGACGGCCGCGACGGCCGCGACGGCCGCGACGGCCGCGACGGCCGCGACGGCCGCGACGGCCGCGACGGCCGCGACGGCCGCGACGGCCGCGACGGCCGCGGCCGCGGTGGCCCTGGTCGCCGCCCTGACCCCGGCCGCGCACGCCGACGGGCCGAGCGGTGGCGTCTGCGACAACTCCGGCATCCTCGTCACCATCTGCGCCGCCGACGGCGGCAGAGCCTCCGGCTCGTCGGGATCCTCGGGTTCGGGCGGCAAGCCGGCCGCGGCTGCCCCGGCCGCGACCGGTGGCGACCGCAAGCCGACCGACAAGTGCTCCTACGACCTGGTCCAGCCGCCTCCCCCGGCCGGACACCTGTCATGGAAGGGGCACGATCCGAAGGACGGCGGGGTCTACAAGGCCCAGTGCGACAGCGGCCGCGGCGGCGTCGTCTTCGTCCCGAAGGGCCAGGACGGCCCGGCCGCCCCGACCATCGACCCCGAGCTCGTCGCGCGGCGGGCGGCGGCCTCGATGCGCCTGGAGGGCCCGAAGGTCGCCAGCCCCCGCGCGGCCGGGACGTATGTGGTCGGGATGCCGATGTGGATGTGGGCCACGCCGTCGCCGTCGTCGTTCGGTCCGGCGACCGCTACGGCTACGGCCGGCGGTGTCACCGTCACCGCCACCGCGAAGGTCACCAGGGTGCGGTGGGCGATGGGCGACGGCACGACCGTCACCTGCCAAGGCCCCGGCACCCCCTACAGGAAAACGCAGGAGGTGACCACGTCGCCGGACTGCGGGCACCTCTACGAACGGCCCTCCTCCGAGCAGCCGGGCGGCCGGTTCAAGGGGACCGCGACCGCGACGTGGACCGTCACCTGGACCGCGCCCGCCCTCAACGACGGCGGGACGTTCACCGAAACCCGCGCCACAGGGTTCACCGCCGACGTGCGCGAGGTCCAGGTCCTCAACTGACCGCTGCAAGCCGCTGACCTGCCATGGGGAGTTTCCATGGTGAGTTCGGCCGAGCCGTGGTGAGTTTTCGCGGTGAGTTGACCCCGCCGCGGTGAGTAAGCCCCGGGGGCGTGGTGAGTTTGCCGGTCGGAAACTCCCCACCGCAGGTCAGACACGTGCGCGGTCACTCACCACGGCACTCTGCTCGCTGGACACTTTTGTTGTCGAATCTGTTGCATGACGCTCAGGTGGTCGACAGGGGCGGACGACTGTCAGGTGCCCGGAGCGTGAGTTCCGTCGCCGGTGCCAGAGACCAGCCTCCCGCTCCGGGCACCGGACACCCTGGCACACGGAAACCGCGGAGTCTGCCGGGCTGCGGCCCCTCCTGGTCCTCGAGCACCGCCGCTGCAGCGCCGGGCGGTCCGCTGCGCAGCCGGCATGGGGTGCCCGACAACAATCCCGACAATATGACCGACGGTATGACCGAGAGGATGACCGACACTATGACCGACACCTCCCGGGAGCGGGCCTCTGCATAACGGCAGGTCAGGCGCCGGTTTTTGCGTGGTGAGTGCTCAGACTTCCCCTCTTCTACCTGGCTGCCTGGCTATGGGGTGGTGGTGTGGTGGCTGGTGTTGGGCGTGGTCTCGGGGAAGACGGGGCGGCGCTGCGCGGACCTCTTCACCGGCCCGTCGCGCTGCTCCGGACCGACAGCCAGGCGGTGGGCCTACTCCGGCCGCTGCGCCTCGCGGACGCCCTGGCCGAGCCCGGGCGGCGTACGCGGCCCGGGCGTCGGTGACGGCCCGCTCCCAGATCCACGCGCCGCCAGCGCGCTCGCTGCCCCGCGCGCCGGCCGGTGAGCGCCTGTTCCTGAGCTCCTCCCCGGGGGCTGCTCAGCCCCCGGGGTGATGGTCAAAGCCTGCGCCGAAGGGGCACCCTGGAGACGTGGTGACCAGGAAGACGCCGCGCTGCGGTCAGTGCGCAACGCCGCTTCCCGACGGGTCCCGAAAGAGCCGCCGGTACTGCTCCGCGACGTGCAGAACGAGGGCCTGGCGCACGATGAAGGCCCGGCGTGAGGCGATCGACGCCGGCGGGGCGGCCCTCAAAGCAGTCCTCGAAGGACGCCGCCATCCCTGGCCCCGCTTCACGTGCCCCGAGTGCGGCAGCACCTGGTACGCCGCGGACAACCCGTTCGGGAAGACGAAGCGATCCGACAGCCTGTACTGCTCACCACGCTGCCGGACGCGGGCATGGCGGCGACGGTCGCGTTCAGGAGGCGTCACCGCGTGACGCCTCCTGGTGACGCAAACAGCGGCGCTCGGGACGGGGCACTGAAGGCCCGTTCTCACTTCTCCCCACCGGCAGTCGCCGCAGGGGCGAGCAGCGCATGGTCGCCCGGTCGCGGGCAGGGTGACCCCTACACCCAGCACCCTTTTCAGGGAAGGGCGCGCTACTACTGGCCGAACTCGTTGAAGGCGGCTTCGAGGTCGGTGGCCAGGCTCTGGGCGTTGCGGCCTTCGATGCGGTGGCGGGGGACGAAGTAGACGAGTTCGCCGTCCTTGAAGAGGGCGAAGGAGGGGTGGGACGGGGGGATGTCCGGGAAGTAGCTGCGCATCTGCTGGGTGGCTTCGAGGTCCTGCTCGTCGAAGACGGTCAGCAGCCGGTCGGGGCGCTTGGAGCCGCCCTCCAGGGCGAGCCTCACGCCGGGCCGGGCAACGCCGGCGGCGGAGCCTTGGACGGAGTTGAACGCCACCAGGGTCATGCCGGTCGCGGCTTCCTTCATGGCGCGGTCGACGTCCTCGGCGGTCAGGAGCTCGACGAAGCCGATGGAGGTCAGCTCGTCCCGGAACGGCTTGACCAGCAAGGGGGAGTACGGCATACCTATCAAATCCTCACCGAGAGTGACAAACGTCTACTCAAAGTACCGGCATGGGTGCGTACCGTGAGCGAAGCCACTCCGCCGATCAACGTGTGCCACAGCGCCGTCTCGTCGCGCCGCGTGTGGCCGGTGAAGAACCTGTCGGCCGCAGGGGGCGCAGCGAGCGCCATGCGCGGCCGACGTGGGGGAGGGCCGCGGCGGCCCGGTGGGCCCTGCAGCGAACAGGCACCGTCCGGGGCGCACTATCCCCTGCACTATCCACTACTTTCCCCTGCACTATCGGCTCCACTTTCCCCTGCACTATCGGGCGCGCATGACTCCGCCCTCTCCTCACACAACCGCAGGTCAACCCCCAGTTTTCTGGCGGTGAGTGCTCAGACTTCCCCTCTTCTACCTGGCTGCCTGGCTATGGGGTGGTGGTGTGGTGGCTGGTGTTGGGCGTGGTCTCGGGGAAGTCGGGCGGCGCTGCGCTGGCCTTCTTCTCCGGCCCGTCGCGCTGCTCCGGACCGGGCCGGGCTTCCTGGGCCCCACCCCGCCCGCCGGGCCCTGGGCGCGATGACAACAGCTGTGACGCTATGTGTGACGACGTGTGCGACACAACCGTCACGTGGACCGCACCCGCCCTCAACGACGGCGGCCAGTTCACCGAAACCCGGCAGACGCCGTTCACCGCCGACGTCCACGAGGTCCAGGTCGTCAACTGACCATGGCAAGCCTCTGGCCTGCCGTGGGGAGTTTTCTGGGTGAGTTCGGCCGGGCCGTGGTGGGTTTTCGCGGTGAGTTGTCCCCGCCGTGGTGAGTAGACCCCCGGGGCGTGGTGAGTTTCCCGGTTAGAAACTCCCCACCGCAGGTCAGAGGCGTGCGCGGTCACTCACCACGGCACTCTGCTCGCTGGACACTTTTGTTGTCGAATCTGTTGCATGACGCTCAGGTGGTCGACAGGGGCGGACGACTGTCAGGTGCCCGGAGCGTGAGTTCCGTCGCCGGTGCCAGAGACCAGCCTCCCGCTCCGGGCACCGGACACCCTGGCACACGGAAACCGCGGAGTCTGCCGGGCTGCGGCCCCTCCTGGTCCTCGAGCACCGCCGCTGCAGTGCCGACCGGCGGCTGCGCAGCGCGTCGGCGGCGCACACATCACCGGTCCGGTCCTCGGCCGTCTCTGCCTGCGCACCCAGGGCTGCGGGGTCGGCATGCATGCCCGTGGTGAGTTGGGCGAGCCCTGACCGCCGCTTACGTTTTCCCCTACGCCCGTCCCTATAGTTGTCCCTACACTTTCCCCTACAGTGATCATCGTCGTAAGGGCTGGTCTTTGCGCAGGTAGGACGCTGCTTCGAGGCGTGCCCACCCCGCCGACAACCCCTTTGCCGCTGTTGAGTGGGGGCGGTGAAGGGGTTCTGACGAGGGTCGCGGCGGCGCGGGCCGCGGGCTGGCGCCCCGGCCCGGCAACGAACCGGCACCAGGGCGCCGGATAGAGAGAGGCGGGGAGCGAGTCGTGGGGAAGAGTGCGTGGCCGCACAGGTCGACGGCGAAGGCGCGGGGGCTGGTGCTGCTTGCGCTGGGCATCGTGAAGGTCGCGACGGCTGAGCAGTTGCGGCAGCTGGTGTTGCCAGGCACGGCGGATGTGCAGACGGTCCGCAACGCGTGCAAGGATCTGCGCTCGGTCGGCCTGGTCGAATCGGTCGGCCGCACCTCCTACATGTCGGCGGCGGGGCGGCCGGTGTGGCGGGACCTGTGGAACCTGACCACCGCCGGCCTCGCGTCAGCCGCCTCGGAGGTGGGACGCCCGGTCAAGGAGATGGGCGGCACCGCCCGTGACGCGGCGAAGGCCGGCGCCCCGCACGCCCTGGCGGTCACCGACACGATCGACGCGTTCCGCCAGTCACCACCGTTGCCCACCAAGCCCGTTGCCCGCCGCACCGATACCACCACCGCCCCAGTTCCTGAGCAGGCGCGCCCCCTGCCGACACGGCCGCCAGGCCTGGGGCATCTGCGGGGCTGGGAGACCGAGGTGCCCTTGCCAGTCTCAGGTACGTTCACCACCCCGGCCCGGGGCAGCCTGCGCGCGGACGCGGTGCTGAGGGCCCCGGAGGACGGGGTGCCGGTGATGTTCGTGGAGGTCGACAACCACACCGAACCCGCCGCCGTGGTCGCCAGGAAGATCGAGAACTACCGCCGGTTCTTCCAACGCACCCACAAGGACCACCACGGCATGGACGTGCCGTTCTGGTCGACGCTGTGGGACGACTCCCCCCGCGCCGGCTACCCGCCCCTGACCCTCGTCTTCGCGAAGAACGTCAGCCCCGACACCGCCATGAACCGCATGAAGAGCATCCACGACCTGTCCACCCCCTGCTGGCAAGGCCGCTGGCACAGCGGCAGCAGCTATGACCGGGCCTCCAGGGACGGCTACCGGGACTACGCCCGCACCATCCCCGTCCTGGCCACCACCCTGACCCGCCTGCAGCAGCACGGACCCCACGGCCCCGTCTGGTGGCGCTTCGGGCACCCCGCTTTCGACGTCCCCGGCCACCCCGCCTTCGAAAGCCTTGAGCACGCCCTCGCCAACCCCGACGACTACCGCCCCTACCACGCCCGCGAAGAGCAACGCCGCCTCGAGCACCACGCTCAGGAGGAACGCGAGCGCCAGGAGGGGGAAGAGGATGAGCGCCGGCGGAACGTGGCCGCGTGGCCGTGCCCGACCTGCGGCCGCGAAGTCTTGCCCGACGGCTGGGAGACCCGGCCCACGGGCAGTGACTGTAGCGTCTGCACCAGCACCAGAAGGCGTGAGCAGGCGGACGCCGCGGCCCTCGCTGCCGAAGAGGAGGAAGGCCGGGAAGAGGCCAAGAGGAACGGCCTCTTCGGCTTCCTGAGGTGATCCTCAAAGACCGGCACAACGACGGCCTTCCCCGGTGCTGGCCCAAGCGGCCGGATGGTTCGACGCCGCGCAGCTGCGACGCCGGCCGCTGCGCCTCGTCCTAGGGCCTGTGCGATGTCGTGATCAGTTTCTGGCTTCTGTCCTCTTCGCGGGGTGGAACGCGGTAGGCCTGTGGTCGTGACGCGTAGGCAACTCACCCATGCACAGTGGAAGTTCATCGAGCCGTATCTGCCGATCGGCAGGTACGGCCCTTATCCGGAGCGGTTACGGGAGCAGTTCGAGGGTGTGATCTGGCGGTTTCGGTCCAGTGCCCAGTGGCGGGAGATGCCTGCCGAGTTCGGTCCCTGGGCCACCGTCTATGGACGCTTCCGTGTCTGGCGGGACGCCGGGGTTTTCGCTGCTGTGCTGGAAGGCCTGGCCGCCGAGGGCGCCCGGCTGGGCAGAACAGACTTGTCGCTGGTCAGCGTGGATTCCACCACGGTCCGCGCCCACCACGACGCCGCAGGAATGCGCGTCAGCAAGCACCTCATGAAGGCACTGGAAGAGGCCGCACGGGAGCAGGAGGAGGCCCGGCAAAAAGGGGAGGCCCAAAGGAACAGAACGGACAGGCCGAGCGCCGCTCCGTCCGACGTAGACACAGACTCCGCCTGAAGGAAGCCCTGCTCGGCAGATCAAGGGGCGGACTCACCAGCAAGATCCATCTCGCCGCGGACCGCAGGTGCCGTCCGCTCGCGCTGGTCCTGACCGCCGGGCAGGCCGGGGACAGCCCGCAGTTCATCCCTGTGCTCGCGAAGGTGAGAGTCCGCCTGCCCCTCGGCCGTCCCCGCACGAGGCCGGACGCGGTCGCCGCGGACAAGGCCTACTCATCCCGCGGCAACCGCTCCTACCTGAGCAAACGCAACATCAAAGCAGTCATCCCGGAGAAGAAGGACCAGGCCGCCAACCGCAAGAAAAAGGGCGCCAGGGGCGGCCGACCCGTCAGCCACGACGCCGACCTCTACAAGGAACGCAACACCGTTGAGCGCCTGATCAACAAGCTGAAGGCCTGGCGAGGCATCGCCACCCGCTACGACAAGACGCCCGAGAGCTATCTCGCCGGCCTCCAGCTCCGTGCCTCAATGATCTGGATCGACGACCTCCTCAAGGCCATCGAATGATCACGACATCACACAGGGCCCTAGTCCTCGTTGACCTCGGCGGCGTACGTGGTCCGTGCGTCGGCGACGGCCCGCTCCCACGTGCTCGCGCCACCGCCGTGCGTGCGGGCCAACCGCGCGGCCAGGCCGCGTTGGTAGCCCCCGGCCCGGCGTAGCTCCGCGAGCGCGATCTCAACGGCCTGAGCGCGCTTCTGAGACACCGGACGCCCCGCGCCGCGCCCTCCCGCCCTCGGCCCCGCTCCTGCGCCCGGAGACGCCCAACCTGGCTGTCCCTATGCCCTCCTGGTGCGCAGCCCAGAACGCCTCGACGGCCTGCTGGTCGTAGTAGTCGATCCAACCTCCACCCGGTCCCGGCCCTCCACCAGCGCCGACACCGCCAGCAACCGCACAGCCTCCTGCGCGTCCGGCGACCAAGTCCGCGCATCCCCCACCAGATCACTCACACACCATCAACGAGCCTGAACACAAAGCGTTTCGGTTCAATACAACCGCCGCCGCCTGCGCAAGCACAAGATATTCGGCTACCTCACCCCGGTCGAGACCAGGCAGCGGCATCAACACGCCCTCGCGGCATAACGAACGAGTGTCCAGGATCACGGGGAAACTTCAGCCCACACATCAGAACAAAGACCGTTGCAGTACTAGTCCCCGCTTGCGCCCCGACACCTTCGCTCAAATCCGGAACGGTTCACTGCCCGGTGTCCGGGATTTCTGGAGGAATCGGCTCCGCGGTCGGGTCCGCGTCAACTTTCATTCATCACTTCGGGATGGTGACACGTCAGCGCCCTTCCCGGCATGAGCGAGGGTGCCGCGTCGGCGGCACCTCGTCAGGCGTGGCATCCTGCCTGGCGCTTTGACTGCGCCTTCCGCTCCCCGACGTGCCGGCCTGCGCCAAAGGCGTGGACCGGAATGTCCGGAAGCCAGTGGTCGAGACCAATAGCGAACTCCGAAGGCCCTTTTTGTGCCCTTGCATGACGAGCCGTCAGGACCGATCCTGCAATCTCTTCACCGACGGTGACCGCGGAGACAGGTCGCCCCGGGACTACGTGAACGGAGAAGTACGTGAGTCCAGCGAGAACAGTTCTGCGCAGAATCGTTGTCATGGCCGGTGCGCTGATGACGGCGGCGGCAATCACGCTGACAGGAGCCTCCCCGGCCACGGCCGTGGATTACTACTACGAGATGCCGTACCCGGCGGGCGAGGCGTACACCATCACGCAGGGCCCGGAAGGCACGTACTCGCACGTCGGTCCCTACAACGAGTACGCCTGGGACATCGGGCTCCCGGCGAACTACGAGGTGTCGGCCGCACAAGCCGGCACGATCCTCATATCCGACTGGTCGCCGTACGCCGGCAACGGCATCGAGGTCATCATCCGGCACTCCAACGGCCAGTGCACCCACTACGCACACCTGAACAAGGCCATCTACAACACCGGTGACTGGGTCCCCCAGGGGCGGGTCGTCGGCTGGTCGGGAAGCACCGGAAACTCCACCGCGCCCCACCTGCACTTCCAGGTGATCAACTGCAACACCCGCGTGGGCCTGCCCGCCACGCTGCAGGGCTGGACGCCTTACACCGGAACCCGCCCGGTCAGCGTGAACTCGTACGCCTGATTTTCGACACCCCCGCTTATCATCTGGGTGCACCCGAACCGTCTGGTCCGGGCGCACCCACCACATGGGAACTGAACGTGTCTGCTCCGTGAGGCAACGTGGCTGAGCGTCTGCGGTTGCTCTGTGCCGCCGCGCCCAGTTCCTCTTCGGCCTGCGAGGAAAGCGTTTGTGAACCTCTCTACGTCTACAAGGGCGGCTGCGGCGGCTGAGTCCTCGGCGTGGCCGTGTCAGAAATCCCATTCAAGGATAAACGAAACGCGCTATGCTGCTGCTAAAGCTAGGGAGGGGGAGGCAGATGGTGGACTTTTTAACAGCATGGTGGTTTTGGCCCACGTTAGGCCAAATGGCTATGTCACAGGATTTCGCTGCAATTAGCGCGGGGACTTTCGTAGCGATTCTCCTAGTCGGGGCCATCGAATTAGCGAACACTTTCGGGCTCAGAGCTGCATTGGAGGAGAAAACGAGTCTTATGTTCGCCTCCGAGGTAAAGGAGAGCGCTCTAGCCATCCGTACAGGCACTGAGCTTCCCGAAGAAAAAAGGCTAGCCATCGATGAGGCGCTAGCAACGGCCGCGCAACTCACCAAACAGGCACAGGCTCTTCTCACCTACGCCGTGACTTCCTGGCTGGGCATCTATGTATTTTGCGGCACATCACTGGTCGCCGTTCTCGTGTGGTCAGCTCAGAAAGACGGGAAGCCGGACCACGCCTTGGCGATTTGGTCTATCTTAATTATCACACTTAGCTTGATCCTTATTCTGGTGGCCTTTTCAGCTAGGCTATTCCTTTCTCGAAAAATTACCATTGAGGAGCAGCGGAGGAAGGCAGCGCAAGAGCTTGGTATCCCAGTAGGTGAAGTTTCCGCGCTTGTAGCCCGCTGGCGTCGGCATCACGGATTCGATTCGTGACAGTTACTTACTTCTCATATTCTCTAGGGCTTGTCACCGTGACTTACGGGTGCGTGGGGTGGTGTGGGCTGGTTCCAGTTTTGATCTGCGGTCAGAAATGATGCACACCCCTGAGGGGGTGTGGTCTGGTTCCGCCAACGCCACATGCTGCATCACGCGCCGTCACACCACTCCGGCCACCCTCCGCCCTGCCAGCCCGGCGGAGCCGGTGCGGTCCGGGAGCGGAGCGGACGGGCCGTCAGGGCGTGAAACGCCCTCACACCCCTCGCGCAGCAAGGGGTGTGGCCTGGCCTGGCGGAGCCAGGCCAGGCGGGAGACGGAGCGCAGCGGAGGCGACTCCCGGCCGGAGGCCGACCAGGCTCGCGCAGCAGCCTGGTGACGGAACGTCACCGCGCCGGGCGAAGCCCGGCGCTGCGCTCCCAGCGCGCAGCGCTG